>JBLMWR010000088.1:0-5228 GCA_050257335.1 Deltaproteobacteria bacterium
GGCTGATCTCGGCGATATCGCCCCCCAGCTCGGCCAGGGCGGTCGTCACCGCCGCCAGTATCCCCGGACGATCGGCAGCCATCAGACACAGGACGTAGCGCTTCGACATGCTGCGGCTCCCCGAGTACCATCATAGACGATCCGTCGCCCGAAAACCGCTCTCGCGCGGGAGAAATCTTCGACATGGCTCAGATGGCACGTCTGGTCTCGCTGCTGTTGATGGGGACGGTCATCGTCATGCTGGCGCTGACGTTTTATCAGGTCATCGCGCCCTTTCTGATGCCCCTCTTTCTGGCCGGGGTGCTGGCCGTGCTCTGCCAGCCGCTCTATCGCCAAAACCTGAAATGGACAAAAGGCCGCACTGCCGTCGCTGCCGGAGCGACCACCGCCGTCGTCCTGACGGTGATCCTCGTGCCCGCGGCGGTGGGGACCGTCGCGGCCGCCAGGCAGCTTTATACCCTGGCGCAGAGCACGCTCTCGGCGACCAATCTGAAAAAGGGTTCCGACTGGGCCGAGCTGGCGCACAGAATTCAGGACAGCGCCCTGGTCGACGGCCTCATTCATCGCTACGAAGCGTGGACCGGCGAAGCGGTCGATCGCGACGAGTTGCAGAGTGAAATACGAGCCAGGCTGCGCGAAGGTTCGCTGATCCTGGCCCGCAAGACTCTGGGGTATGCCGGTTCGACCCTCAGCCTTCTGGGAACCGTCGTCTCGATTCTCATCGGCGGATTGACGTTCGTCATCGCCTTCTATTATTTCCTCGCCGACGGGCCGGCCCTCATCGAGGCCACCGAAAAACTGATCCCCGTGCATCGTGATTACGTCCGGAGCCTGCTCGTGCAGTTCGACCAGGCCGTGCGGGCGGTGGTCTCGGCGACCTTCGCCGCCGCTCTGGGACAGGGAATCGCGACCGGCATCGGCATGCAGGTCGCCGGCTTCGGGCACTTTTTCATCGTCACGATTCTGGCCACCCTGACGGCGCTGGTCCCGGTCCTGGGGACGTGGCTGATCTGGGGCCCCTACGTCGTGTGGCTCGCGTATCACGACCATTGGGTCGCCGCGACGGTTCTGACGCTCTACGGCTCCATCTTCGTCGGGCTGCTCGATAATGCGATCCGCGCTTACGTGCTGCACAGCAACGTGAAACTGCATCCGCTGCTGGCGTTCGTGAGCGTGCTCGGCGGCATCCAGGTGATGGGTCTCTGGGGCATCTTCATCGGCCCGATCGTCGCCTCGTGCCTGCACGCGCTGCTCAAGATCTTCAATACCGAGCTGGTGGCGTTTTCCGAGGAGAAGCAGGGACGGGCACCGTCCGAAGCCGAGTCCGTCACTCCGATCGCTGTCTCCTCGGACGGCGCCCAACCCGAGCCGGCTCCTGCGGTCGCATCTTCTGAGGCGACGTCCCCGGCCGCAACCACGCCTGCGCCGGCAGCCCCTCCCGTCGCCGCCGCAAAGCCTGCTGCAGCAGGGGACGCTACCCGAAAGTAGCGACATCTGGCTCAGAGCCGACACGGCAAGAGCCTGCCGTCGACGGCGGGCGGGTGACAGATGCGCTCGGTCCGGCGCGATTCTCCCCGACATCCTTGCGACCGCTTCCTGCCCCGACTAGGCTGGCTGGTAGACACATCAAAAGGCATCTCTGAGGAGACGTGGCATGGCTTACAGCGCCGAGATCAGCCGCTCGAATCCCTCCTGCTTTCTGTTCCTGATCGACCAGTCGGGTTCGATGCAGGATGCGCTTGACTCGGGCATCGTTCCGGTTGCGGACCGGCCGCCCGGCGGGGACGCCCCGGCCGGTCCCGCGGCTCCGGCGCGCACCAAGGCGCAGGGGGTCGCCGATGCGATCAACCGGCTTCTTCAGAACCTGGTCATCAAGTGCGCCAAGTCCGAAGGGGTGCGCGACTATTATCACGTGGGGGTGCTGGGATACGGCGGCGACATGACGGCCAACCGCGTCGAGCCCGCGTTTTCGGGCGCGCTGGCGGGTCGCGAACTGGTCCCTGTCAGCGAGATCGCCAACTCTCCGGCCCGCATCGACGAGCGGACGAAAAAAGTCGACGACGGGGCCGGCGGTCTGGTCGAGCAGAAAATCAAGTTCCCCATCTGGTTCGAGCCGGTCGCCAACGGCGGGACCCCCATGTGTCAGGCCTTCACCCGCGCGCATTCGATTCTGCAGGGGTGGATCGGCCAGCATGCCGCGAGCTTTCCCCCGATCGTCATCAACATCACCGACGGCGAGGCGACCGACGGCGATCCGGCCGGCGCCGCTCAGATGGTGAAGTCGCTCGCCACCAACGACGGTCCGTGCCTCCTGTTCAACATCCACATTTCGTCGAAAGGGGGAGCGCCGCTGGAGTTCCCCGACAGCGAAACGGGCCTGCCGGACGAATTCAGCCGGCTCCTCTTCAATATGTCGAGCCTGCTCCCCGCGTACATGCAGGCCATGGCCCGGCAGGAAGGGATTCGCGCGACGGAGATGACGCGGGGCTTCGTCTTCAACGCCGACATGGTGGCCGTCATCCGCTTCCTCGATATCGGCACGCGGCCGAGCAATTTGCGGTAGCAAAACGGAGTCGAAGAGGTCGAAAGGGGCGAAGAGTCGAAAAGGGCGCTCCGCTCTCAGCATCGACTCCTTGACCCTGTCGGCCCCTTTGACCTCTTCGACCCTTTCGACCTTTCCCGCCAGGCCCGTTTTCCATGCTTGCGTGCCACGTCTTCTGGATGCCCAAAGCGGGAAACACGCTCGCCGAATACGAAGACGCCTTCTGGCCCCGCGAAGATCGCTGTGACGCTTCGGCCCCCCTTCGCCTGGCGGTCGCCGACGGCGCCACCGAGACGTCCTTCTCGGGGCTGTGGGCGAGGCTGCTTGTCGGATCGTACGGGCGCGGCCGTTTGACGGCCGAGGCAAGTGAAGAGGAACTTCGGCGAATCCGGCGTGTCTGGCGGCGGGCAGTCGGACACAAACCATTGCCGTGGTACGCCGAAGAGAAACTCCGCTCGGGCGCCTTTTCGTCGCTGCTGGGAGTGACGCTGCAGCCGCCGGAAAGCGCCGCGGCGACACTTGGCGACTGGCACGCGATGGCGATCGGCGACAGTTGTCTCGTCCAGGCGAGACGAAGCGATGTGGTCCGATCGTTTCCGTTTTCGCGTTCGGACGAGTTCAATTCCCGCCCCCGACTCATTTCCAGCCTCGATGACGACGGCGCGGACGATTTCCCGTTCAATGCGATTTCCGGTTCCTGGCAAGCCGGCGACACGTTCTATCTGATGACCGACGCCCTTGCCTGCTGCGCGCTGCGAGGGCTGGAGTCGAACGAGCCCGTCTTCGCGCGGCTGGACGCGCTCCATTCACAGGCGGAATTTGAAACTCTCGTGTCAAATCTGCGTTCGACCACCGGCAGCGACGGAGCACCGCTCCTGAAAAACGACGACGTGACCCTTGTGAGATATTCGATTGCATCCCATTCACAGAAATAAGAAATGAACGAACCACGTTGACCAGAGGACGCCCCCGGCCCTCGCCCAAAATCAAAAAAAGAACACGAACCGCGGATTACCCAGCGCGGCCGACGGCCGCAACCAAAACGAATTCAACCGCGGATGACGCGGATACGCGCGGATAAGGACAGACGAGGTGAACGGGCACATCCGCGCGTATCCGCGTCATCCGCGGTTCTTTTTTCCGTATCTATCTATATTGACAATCTTCGCGGTGCACGAAGAAACAGACGGTTAGTAGGACATATATGAACGCGGATGTGCCGGTTGACCTGATGCGTATTTCGTGCGCGCGTATCCGCGTCATCCGTGGGTTTATTAGACTCGATTTGTCATGAGCTGGCCCACTCCGCAGGACTACAACGAAGCGATCCAGAACCCGAAGGTCTGCTTCGGGGATGACGAGCTGCGCGCGGGGGCCCCCGAGCTGACTCCGCTCGGCCTTCCCAAACCGATCTCGGGGGCCTTCGCCAGCGTCTACCAGATGAATTGCGGCCCGCGGCGGTGGGCCGTGCGCTGCTTCCTGCGGGAAGTCTCCGATCATCAGGCGCGGTATCAGGCGATCAGCGCCCATCTGCGGGCCGTAAATCTCCCCTCCACCGTCGGGTTCGAATTCCTCGACCGGGGAATCCGCCTTCGCGGCAAGTGGTATCCGATCCTGAAGATGGAATGGATCGACGGCGAGCCCCTCAATCTGTACATCGAGCGGAACCTCAACAATCCTGCCGCCCTCCAGTCGCTCGCGGCCAAATGGCTCGAAACTCTGGGGGCCTTGAGGCGCGAGGGGATCGCGCACGGCGATTTGCAGCACGGCAACGTGCTCATCAGCGGTGGCCAGATCAGGCTCATCGACTACGACGGCATGTACGTACCGGCTCTCGCCGGCTTCGTCAGTCATGAGGAAGGGCACCGGAACTATCAGCATCCGGCGCGCGGCGGCAGCGAATACGGCCCGCATCTCGACGCCTTTTCGGGATGGGTCGTGCTCCTGTCCCTCGCCGCGCTGGCGGTCGATCCGCGGTTGTGGCAGCGCCTCAACGGCGGGGACGAATGCCTCCTTCTGCGGCGCGACGATTTCGAATCGCCGCAGCGCTCGAAGGCTTTTCAGTCGATTCTCGCGGGGCGCACGCCCGAGCTGCGGGCCATCGCGAAACAGGTGCAGTCGTTTCTGGCGATGCCCCTCGCCCGGGTGCCGCCGCTCGATGCGGTCAATCCGCCTCTGCCCGAATTCCGCCAGCGGCCGGCGGCATTGCCCGACTGGCTGGCCCACAACCGGCAAACGGGCGTCCTCGACAGCGTCCCCGCGCTTCCTTCGCTCGACGACGGCGAATCCGATACGGCGCGAGCCCCCGCGGAGTGGATCCTCGAAAAGATTGTCGATTCCGCGGCCGCGGCCCGGCTCTGGGACAATGTCGACTTCACCGGCGAACGGGTGGCGGGAGTAACGACCCTTCTGGTCGTCGCGTTCCTGGCCATCGGCGCTTACGTCGCCTTTGTCCCGGCCTGGCTCCCCTTCGCCGTCGGGTCGGTCATGGCGATGGTCGTCGCCTTTCTCACCGTGGTCGGTTACCGTTCGCATCCGTACCACACGCGGAGACGGGCCGCGAACGAGCGCCAGGTCGGGGTCCGCCAGCGCCTGGCGCAGATCGAGGCGCAGTTGCAGCAGTTGCGCGAAGATTTCTACCATGCCACCGCCGAAATCCGTGTGAAGCGGCACGATTATTACGCCC
>JBLMWR010000089.1:0-31442 GCA_050257335.1 Deltaproteobacteria bacterium
CGACGCCCGACTCGGTTTCATAGCGCAACAGAAATCCGTGCCGCATCAGCCGCTGGCGGATCGCATTAATCGTCCCAACGATGCGGGGGTCGTCGGGCGGCAGGAACCCAACCTTGGCGAGCATCAGCAGGCTGGCGTCGACCTCCTGCGAGCCGTAGTGCTGAACGAACGAATTGATCCGGGGGTCGAACCCCTTCGTGCACACTTCTTCGTGGATCGTATCGCGCAGTTTCCGCCAGCGCTCGACGGGCCCGTCGCGACCGAACTGCTCGACTGTCTTGACGGCCCGGTCCGCGGCGACCCAGGCCATCACCTTGGAATGCGTCAACTGCCGGGGCGCTCCCCGAATCTCCCAAATCCCCTCGTCGGACTCGCGCCAGATCGTTTCGAGATGCTCCATGAGCACGCGCTGCATGCGCCACGCATTTTCATCGCGCGGCATGTGCTTCGAACGGGCCAGATGGAGCGTCGCCATGATCTCCCCGTAAACGTCGAGCTGAAGCTGACTGTAAGCGTCGTTCCCGACGCGGACCGGCGCCGAATTCTCGTAGCCGGGCAGCCAGGGGAGCTCCAGTTCGGTCAACCGGTGTTCGCCGGCGATTCCGTAGACCGACTGAATCTGATCGGGGGCGCCGGCGACGGCCCGGAGCAGCCAGTCGCGCCAGGCTCGGGCCTCGTCGAGATACCCGGCTTCCAGCAGCGCGTGCAGAGTGAACGTCGCGTCGCGGGGCCAGCAGCAACGATAATCCCAGTTCCGGTTCCCCCCCAGCCGCTCGGGAAGCGACGTGGTGAGGGCGGCGAGAATCCCTCCGGTGGGAGCGTAGGTGAGGGCTTTGAGCGCAATCAGCGAACGAATCATCGCATCGGGCCATCGGCCCCGATACCGGCAGCGGCCCGACCATTCCTTCCAGAAGGCTTCCGTCATTTCCAGCGACTTCATCGGATCGATCGGCCGGGGCGGGTTCCGATGTGAGGGAAACCACGTCAGATTGAAAGAGACCGACTGCCCCGCCGCGACCGTGAAATCTGCGACCGTCGTAAAGTCCTCGCCCCGCAGTTCGACGTCGCTGTGAAAATGAAAGCCATCGGGCCCGGCCAGGCCGCTGATTCCGCCGTCCAGCCGCCGAACCCAGGGCACAATCGATCCGTAATCAGGCCGCAGAATCAGTTCCAGTCGCATCGGAACCTGACCGGAGCGCCCGATGACCGTTCGCACGAGATCCGGCTGGACGGCGCGGGGCGGCATGAAGTCGACGAGAGTCACGGCTCCCGCGGGGGTCTCAAAATCGGTCTCGAGGATGAGCGTGTCGTCGCGGTACCGCCGACGAATCTTCGGATTTTCGGCGCGCGGCTGAATCAGCAAGCGCCCATGAGCGCGAGTTCCCAGGAGCGCTGCGAAGCACGCTCCCGAATCGAAGCGCGGCAGACAAAGCCAGTCGATTGATCCGTCCCGCGACACGAGCGCGCCGGTATGACAGTCGCCGATCAGCGCGTAGTCTTCAATTCGGGCCGACATGTTCGGGCGCTTTGCGACGAGTTCTCAGCCCGCGCGGATGAATCCCCTTTTTTAAGTATTGCGTCAAACTGGTCTGAATCAATCTGGCAGCATGTTCAGTGGTTCGTCCGGCGATTACCGGGGACTCGCGTCCATGGCGGAAGTATTCCTCCACTGGGTAGCTGCGTCCAACCTACCGCAGGGCCGGCGCGAACTGGTCGCCGGACCGCTTTCAGGTCGCAATCTGCTGCCGGTTACAGTGCGTCTGAGCCCGTTTCGCCGGTGCGGATGCGGATGACTTCGGCCAGATCGCTGACGAAGATCCTGTTGAATGACGGAGTCAGTTTTTTTCATGATCGTACTTGTCGCGCAGGGTGAGGTTCACTTCAAGGACGTTAATCAGACCGACGCCGACCAGCCCGCCCAGCGGGGCTTCCTTCTTCTCCTGGAGGAGCGTTTCGATTTCCTTGCGCACCTCATCGACGTTACGGTTCGCGTCGGCGGCCCGCCTGGCGGCGACGCGGTCGAGCTGGTAGAGCGCATTTTTCAGGCTGATGTGCGGATCAAGGCCGGAACCGGAGGCCATCACCATGTCGGCGGGCACGGGCACGAGTTCGGCGTTCGGGTGCTCCTGCCGCCACATATCGAAGAAGATCCCCTGGATCTCTGTTCCCACTTTGACCGTCTGAATCTTCTTCTCGATCGTGCCGTCGTCGGCCGCCAATTCCACGGCGCTCGGGAACATCCCCGGATGCTCCTTCGAGAAGCTGTTGAAGAAAATGCCCGCCAGGTCTTCGGGCTTCGGCTCGGGATTATTGTTCTCCTTTTTCCACTGGGACACTTCGTCGGCGTGGTCGCCTGCCCAGGCCATCACGTATGCGCCGTTCAGGGGATCGGCCTTGGCCCAGTTTGCGGCGACAGCCGAATGCGCCGCGGCCCATTGGGCCACGATCCCCGGATGGCCTTGGAACTGGTCCTTCTGGAACCAGGCTTCGATGTCCGGTCCCACGGGCTGCCCCTTCCTGGCACCGGCGTACTTCACAATCGGGCCGAGCTGGCGGGCCACCCGCGCGCGAAGCAGATAGTTATTGGCGCCCCAGTTCGAGGCGCCCGAGCCGGCGGCGTTGTACGAAACAGCCGACGGACGTGGCTGAAAATACCCTTCGCCGCTGAAGGGCTGGGCGATCAGCCGCGAGCCGATCGGATTGCCGTCTTTGTCATACAGCAGGCTCCCTTGCGCCTTGTCGTGGAACACTGTCTGTCCAATGAGCAGCAGGATGCCCGGGTAGATGAGGCAGCACAAGACCACGGTCAGGACCAGAAGCAGCAGGTTGGCACGCAGGTGCGGAAGCATCGTTTTTCCTTCGCGATTCTTCAATTCGGGAATCGATGAAGAGCGACGAGGGACGCCCGGGCCCCTCGCGCATCCACACCCCCAAATAGTTCGGCGGCAGATTGAGCTGCGAATTCGAAAAGAAGTCTCACGCAAAGTCGCAAAGACGCGAAGGTTGCGAATGGCCGTTTCTTTGCGACTTTGCGCCTCTGCGTGAGGTTCGTCATTTGTCATTCTCTTTCGGTCGTATGTCCTTCAAGGATTGAAACATCAAGAGATAACGTGCATGCCGACAAGGACGACGTCGAGAAGCTTGATACCGATGAACGGAACGATCACGCCCCCCAGCCCCCAGATCAAAAGATTCCGCCGGAGCAGTGCGTCCGCGCCGACCGGGCGATACTCGACCCCCTTGAGCGCGATGGGGATAAGCAGCGGAATGATGATCGCGTTGAAAATCACCGCCGCCAGGATGGCCGAGGTCGGCGAATGCAGATTCATCACGTCGAAGCTCTTGAGCCACGGCAGCGTGCCGGCGAACAGCGCCGGGACGATGGCGAAATACTTGGCCAGGTCGTTGGCGATCGAGAAGGTGGTCAGGGCCCCCCGGGTCATCAGGAGCTGCTTGCCGATTTCGACCACTTCGATCAGCTTCGTCGGATCGCTGTCGAGATCGACCATGTTGCCGGCCTCCCTGGCGGCCTGCGTTCCCGAGTTCATGGCCACGCCGACGTCGGCTTGCGCGAGCGCGGGGGCGTCGTTGGTTCCGTCCCCCATCATAGCCACGAGCTTGCCGGCTGCCTGCTCCCTGCGGATGTAGTCGAGTTTCGCTTCGGGCGTGGCCTGGGCGATGAAGGCATCGACGCCGGCCTGTTCGGCAATGGCTTTGGCCGTCAGCGGGTTGTCCCCCGTGACCATGACGGTCCTCAACCCCATGCGCCGCAGCCGCTCGAACCGGTCGCGCATGCCGGGCTTCAATATGTCTTCCAGCACGACGAGCCCGGCGAGTTTGCTCCCTTCGCAGACGAGGAGCGGGGTGGCGCCGCGCGAGGCGACTTCGTCCACCTGCTGCTGAACGCCCGAGCCGAGGTGGCCATTACTCTGCTGCACGTATCTGATCACTGAATCCGGAGCCCCCTTGCGGATCTTCCTCCCATCGGCGAGGTCCAGGCCGCTCATGCGGGTCTGGGCCGTGAATTCGACGAATTTCGATCCCTGGGGAATGACGGCTTCGAGCGGCAACGTGGCGGCCGACAGGCGGCTTCCCCCGGATTCGGCCGGCATCTTCTGAAACAGCTCGACAATGCTCTTTCCCTCGGGGGTCTGGTCGGCGACCGAGGCCAGGGCCGCCAGTCGCCCCAGATCGGTGGCCGTGTAGCCGTCGAGCGGAACAAATTGCGTGGCCCGCCGATTGCCGACCGTGATCGTCCCGGTCTTGTCCAGGAGCAGCGTATCGACGTCACCGGCGACTTCAACCGCCTTGCCGCTCTTGGAAAGGATGTTGGCCCTGAGCGCCCGGTCCATCCCTGCGATTCCAATCGCCGCGAGCAGCGCGCCGATCGTCGTCGGAATAAGGCACACGAGCAGCCCGACGAGCGTCGGGATGTCGGTTCCCAGGCCCTTGATCGCTTCGGACACGCCGAGATACGACTGCATGTACACCTCGGCGTAGCAGGCCATGGGCCACAGGGCGGCGGTGACGATGAGGAAGATCAGCGTAAAGGCCGAGAGAACCAGCGACAGCGCGATCTCGTTGGGCGTGCGCTGGCGGATGGCCCCCTCGACCAGGGCGATCATGCGGTCGAGGAAGGACTTCCCCGCGCTGGCCGTGATCTCGACGACGATGCGGTCGGAGAGGACGCGCGTTCCGCCGGTGACACCCGAGCGGTCACCCCCCGCTTCACGGATGACGGGAGCCGACTCGCCGGTGATCGCCGATTCGTCAACTGACGCCACGCCCTCGACGATCTCGCCGTCGCCGGGGATCACCTGCCCGGCCTCGACCACAACGTGGTCTCCGGCTTGAAGTGCGGTAGACACAGTTTCTTCGATCTGGCCCTTGTCCCGGAGGCGCCGCGCGGGGGTTTCGCGGCGGGTCTTGCGGAGCGTATCGGCCTGGGCCTTGCCGCGAGCTTCCGCGAGCGCCGTCGCGAAATTCGCGAACAGCACGGTGGCGAAGAGCCAGACGTCGAGCTGGATGAGATAAGGCAACTGGGTGCCGGGCGCGAGGAACGTAAAGATGATGCTCAAGAACGTCCCAATCTCGACGACGAACATTACCGGGTTCTTCCATTGGATGTCCGGACGCAGCATCACGAGCGACTGTCTGAGCGCCGCTTTGAGCAGATGCGGCGCGAACAGCCCGTAGCGGCGGCTGGCGCGGCGGCTGAGTTTCAATTCCTCGGGTGAACCGGGTTGCACCGGAGGAGACTGGACAAGGGTGGCTTCTGACATGGGAATCTCGCGTCAGGAAAAACCGGCGGCGTCGTTTACTCACACCGCTTCAGATTTCGGATTTCGAATCTGGGATTTTGGATTTCGTTAGACGTTCGTCATTCGTATCGTGGGGTTACCCCCCGAACGGCAGCGGGCCGAGATGTTCGGCGACGGGGCCCAGCACGGCGGCCGGCAGGAACAGCAGAGCGCCGATGAGCAGGATCGTTCCCAGCAGCACGAATCCAAATGTGATCGTGTCCGTGCGCAATGTTCCGACCGTTTGAGGCGTCGGCCTCTTGGCCGCGAGGCTTCCTGCGAGGGCGATCGGGGCAATGATGGGAATAAACCGGCCGAACAACATCGCCAGTCCGCAGGCGATGTCCCAGTGGAAGCCAAAAGGAGCCAGCGGCGGAGTGTCGTTGAAGCCGTACGAGTCTCCCAGCCCCTCGAAGCCCGAACCGTTATTGGCTGAGGCGGAGGAGAACTCATAGAGCACTTCCGAAAAGCCGTGCGCCGCCGGGCTGTTCATGGCTTTCATTCCCCAATCGGTCGCCACAAACAATCCCGTTGGGATGAGGATCAAGAGCGGGTGCGCCAGCATGGCCAGCGAGGCGAGCTTCATTTCGCGGGCCTCCACCTTCTTCCCCAGGTATTCGGGCGTGCGACCGACCATGAGGCCCGCCAGGAAGACGCCGATCACCAGGTAAACGAGCAGATTAATCAGTCCGACGCCCACACCCCCCCAGATGCAGTTCAGCCACATTCCGGTCAGTGGCGTCACACCCGCCAGCGGATTCAGGCTGTCGTGCATGCAGTTGACTGAGCCGTTTGAGGTATTCGTTGTGAGCGCCGCCCATGTGGCGCCGGCCGACGTGCCGAACCGCAGTTCCTTGCCCTCGAGATTCCCCATTTCCTGATCGACGGGCAGATCCGGCAACACGGTCGATTGCGGTTTATCCAGACCGCTTTTGGCCGGATCACGGTCTGTCAGATCGGCCGACCGGCCCGAATGGGCCACGACCCAGACCGGTTTCGCAGCGCCGCCCGCCTGGGGCACGTCCTGCGGATAGACGAGATCGGCCCTGGCCATAAGAGCCGGATTCGGCTGCGCTGTATCCCAATACAGGACCCATCCGATCGTCGTCAGCGACAGCACCAGCATGACGCCGAAGATGACGGCGGCATGGCGAAAGTTGTTCAGCATCTTTCCGAACATGACCAGCGTCGAGACGGGAATCAGAATGATTCCCAGGCAGGTCAGGAAATTCGTGTAGCTGTTGGGGTTCTCGAAGGGATGCGCGCTGTTGATGGCAAAGTAACCGCCGCCGTTCGTCCCGAACTGCTTGACGGCGACGATCGCCGCGACCGGTCCGAGACAGATCTCCTGCGGCTTGGCAACTCCCGCGTCGTCGTTGCCCATGGCGCCAGCTTCGACGGTGGCCGCCTTCACGCTCCCCTCCAGCGTCATCGGCATGCCCCCCGCAACGAGCAGGGTTGCGACAACCAGGCAAAGCGGCACAAAGAAATAGGCGACGCCGCGCCACAGATCCACGTAGAAATTCCCCATGTGCCTGTCGCCCCGCAGGCCGCGGATAATCGCCAGCAGCGCGGCCAGACCGATGATCGGCGACAGGATCTGCTTCCAGCAGATGAAGAACAACTGGCTGAAATACGAAAGATGGACTTCGCCGGAATAGTGCTGCTGGTTGGTGTTCGTCATGAACGACACGGTGGTGTGGAAGATCGTGCTCGGGGAAAGCATGCCTTTGTTGTCGGGGTTGAGCGGCAGCCAGGGCTGCAGGCTCAGAACGGCGAACCCGACGACGAACGTCACGATATTGAACAGCATGAACGCCACACAGTACTGCTTCCAGTCCTGTGGGCCGGTGTCCAGTTTTT
Organism: Deltaproteobacteria bacterium; assembly: GCA_050257335.1. Lineage (GTDB taxonomy): Bacteria > Planctomycetota > Planctomycetia > Planctomycetales > Planctomycetaceae > JACQFH01. Next base: position 7,164 of record JBLMWR010000089.1, read on the forward strand.
CCTCAATCCAGCGAAGCCAGGTGGGCAGACGGAACCCGCCGTCAAAGACCCGCGCCATATACAGGCCCAGCGGGATCGCGAGAACGAACGCCGTCGCGAGGATGAGAATCGGCAGAGTCCACATGGCAAAGGCAGCCTTTCGCAGGATGGGCTTCCCGGCCCGTCCGTCCGTCCGTCCGTCCGTTACAAATGTTGATCGCTCTGCAAGCGGCACGCATGGTTCATCCACGCCTTCGGCCGCCAATTACGCACGGGCTTGGAAGCCCATGCTGCAGGCACGACTAGAACCACTCTGGTCGCAAGAGCGCGGCCATGAGGTAGACGAAGAGCAACACAGTGACAATGGCGGTGAGCACCAGCATGAATGCCCCTCTTTAAACTTTTTCACAACCAATGATGAAAGCGCACATGAGCCCGAGGACAACCAGCCCCAGGAGCAACAGGGCCGGAATCCAGATGGAAAGGTTCATAAGTCGCTCCGTTTTCGTTCGTGTAACCCGATTGACCCTTCTAAACGCAACGCCTATGCCAATGCCGCGACGAAACCGCAAACATTTCACTGACGCGAGGTTGTGAATTTTTTCGCGCCGTGTCACAACATCCAGAACGTGCACTGTGCACGAACTGTTTCAACTGTTCTTGCAATTTGCATGACGCTCGCCTGAGTGCCTTCGTAAACGGTTTCTCCATTCCCTCGACCGTCTGATCCGGCCCTGCAGTCCGCCGAATTCCGGGCCGCATGTCCCAGATGACCGTTGAGAACTCCGGCAGCGGCGCCGACGAGAGCACCTGCGCTCAGACGACAGGTCCGAGAAACAAAAAAGCCCTCGGCGCGCCGCTCGCGGCGCACCAAGGGCTCTCACAGCCGAATTAAACTGCCACTCATGGGAAGCCAATAACCGTAAAACTAACCGGCCGGCATCTGGCTGTCAACAAGAATTTGATTAATGAAACGGGCGCGCGAGGCAGTTTGGACCGCCCGCTCGAGACGAGTAGGACGACCTTCTCAGGTCGTCCTACAGTGTCCAAGCCATGCCGTGCGCCCGAAATAAAAGAACCCTTCGAACGCCGGGGCCGTTTCGAAGGGTTCTCGCAGCCACATTGACCTGCCGCTGCTCAGGAGGCGGCCACAGGATGGGTTCAGTTCTGCAATCGGTTTTGTGAAGCGAGTGTTTCTCTCCTTCGCCGGTTGGCGTCCAAAACCGCGATCAGCCGGTTTCGCGGGTGCCAATCGTTCGGGCTGGCAATCTGGCGGGCGGATTCGACAGGAATCCGGCCCGGCTCGGCGGACTTCCCAAAGATTGCATCCCGCACGATCGCACCTGCAGATTGCAAAGCGAGGATGACGAAAAAAGGCCTGGCGGATACCGTTTGACAGTGCTGCGTACCACGGCCCATAATTCAAATTGTGTGACGGCTCCTCGCGACCGGGCAGGCGCGGTCGGGCAGTGAAAGCCGCTCTGTGCGACGACCGCAGGGCGAGGCTTTTTTTATTCCCCTGATTTCGACGGGGCTTCGATGCCGCCAGACCTCCGCGAGCACGACGAGCGGGAACGATCTCTCCGCCTGATGGCGGCTATCGTCGACTCCTCCGGCGACGCCATCTTTAGCCAGAATTGGGACGGCGCGATCACGAGCTGGAACCACGGAGCCGAGCAGATGTTTGGCTATTCCTCCGCGCAGGCGCTCGGACAATCCGAAACGATCATTGTTCCGCCCGAGTATGAGAATGAGCTGTCGCAGATTCGCGGAAAAATCCGACGCGGCGAGCGGATCGAAAATTTCGAGGCGGTGCGGTGGACGAAGTTTGGGCGGCGCATTTGCGTGTCGATCAGCGTTTCGCCGGTCAGGAACGAGTCCGGCGTCCTCATCGGCGTGGCGAACATCGTCCGCGACATCACGGCACGCAAGGAGGCCGAGGCCCGGATTCTGCACCTGGCGTATTTCGACGCTCTCACCGAACTGCCGAACCGGACGCTGTTCCAGGACCGCCTGCAGCAGGCCGTGGCGCTCGCAAAACGGCAGAACCGCTTGCTGGCCGTGCATTTTCTGGATCTGGACCATTTCAAGAACGTCAACGATTCGCTGGGGCACTTGCAGGGGGATGCACTCCTGCGGGCGGTCGCCGAGCGCCTGCAGCGCTCGATCCGTGCCAGCGACACCGTGGCGCGGTTTTCCGGCGATGAGTTCGCCGTCCTGCAGACCGATCTCGCGCACGCGGAGGGTGCCGCCACGCTGGCGGGCAGGCTCCTGGCCGTGATTTCCGAGCCCTACCTGATCAACCAGCAGACAGTCCGCACGACGGCCAGCATCGGTATCGCGATCTACCCTCTTGACGATGCGTCCGGAAGCCAATTGGTGCAGAACGCGGACAGGGCCATGTACCAGGCCAAGAAGAGCGGGCGGAATGATTTCTGGTTCTATGGCGAAGAAACGGAGACATAGCGCCTCCGCCTTCGAAAGGCACCCCGCGCCCGTTCGTGCAATTTGCACGATCGCCGCAACCTCTGATCGGCCGGTCTCTAATTGTGAATGGTGCTGAAATCGTTCATGTCGGGGGAGTTATGAAGGAATCGCGGCTCCGCAACGCCGCCGGCACGAAGAATGCGGTTTGGGGTCGTTCATGAATATTCTCTTGATCGATGACGACCAGAGCCTGCGCAAGTCGATCCGCATGGCGCTGGAAACGATGAACCATCGCGTGACCGAGGCGAGCGATGGCGCGCAGGCGCAAGAACTCCTGGGACATAGCTTGTTCGACGTCGCCTTTCTCGACGTTCGTCTCGGTCGCGAAAAGGGACTGGACCTGCTGCTGACGCTATTGCGGCTGGCCCCGGGGCTGGCGGTCGTGGTCATTACCGCGTATGCGACAATCGAGACGGCCGTCGAAGCGATGCGGCGCGGAGCGTTTGATTTTCTGCCGAAGCCGTTCACGCCGGACGAGCTTCGCCGCGTGCTGGAACGCGTCGTTCGCATCCGCCGGCTCGAGTCGCACGTGGAGGAACTGGAGGATCAGGTCCGCTCGATCGTCCCCGAGGCCGACCTGCAGACGGAAGAGCCGGCAATGCAGCACGCGGTGGAAATGGCCTTTCGGGCGGCCCCGACGGAAGCCACGATTCTGCTGCGCGGCGAAAGCGGGACCGGCAAGGGGGTGCTGGCGCGGGCCATTCATGCCCGCAGTCAGCGGGCCGCGGCGCCGTTCATTACGGTCAATTGCCCGAGCCTGTCGGCGGAGCTGCTGGAGAGCGAGCTCTTCGGGCACGTCCGCGGGGCCTTTACGGGGGCGGTTCAGGATACCGAGGGGAAAGTCGCGGCGGCCGAGGGAGGGACGCTGTTTCTCGACGAGATCGGCGATCTGCCGCTGGGCCTGCAGCCGAAACTGCTGCGGCTTCTGCAGGAGAAGCGGTATGAGCGGGTCGGAGAGACGCGGACGCGGGTGTGCGACGTGCGAATTCTGGCGGCCACGAATCGCGACCTGCGCACCGCGGTCGCCAAAGGGACGTTTCGCGAGGATTTGCTGTACCGCCTCAACGTGATTGAAATCGAGCTGCCTCCCTTGCGACAGCGGCAGAAAGACATCCTGTTTCTGGCCGAACATCTGCTGCAGTTTTTCGCGAAGCAGGCGGGCAAACCGGGTTGCACGTTCACGCCGGAAGCCCGCGAGGCGCTGCTGAAACACCCTTGGCCGGGAAACGTGCGGGAACTGCGGAACGCCATTGAGCGGGGCGTCATCCTGGCTCCTGGCCTGGAGGTGGGGCTGTCGGATCTGCCGGCACAGATCGGCGCGTCGCTGCCTGCCGGCGTTATCGAGCTGGGCGGCGGCGTGACGCTCGAACAGCTCGAAGCCGAATACATCCGCCGCGTCCTGGCAAAGACGGCGACCATGGACGAGGCGGCCACGGTTCTGGGGATCGACCCGAGCACGCTGTACCGCAAGCGCAAACGGCACGGACTTTGAAACGGACGAATGACGAAATCCGAATGTCCAAACAGATCCGAAGCCCGAATGACAAAGGAAACCTGTCTATTTCACCGCAACCTTCCGCCACGACTAGAACAAAAGGAAACCGCGGATGACGCTGATGAAGGCGGATGTGCGCGTTGACCCTGATCTTATTTATCCGTGCGTATCCGCGTCATCCGCGGTGCCTCTCTTTTAATTTCTCCAAACTGACATTCCTGAATCAGTCCACCGATGACCCTGACGCTGCGGCAACGCATCTTCCTGACACTGGTTCCCCTGCTGCTGCTGCTGGCGGTGGTGGGGAGCGCGGGGGTGGCGCTGCTGCTGCGGCTGGGGAACAGCATCAACGAGATCTTGCGCGAGAACTACGCCAGCGTCATCGCGATGGAGCGGCTCAACGAGTCACTGGAACGGATTGACTCGTCGTTCCAGATTGCAATGAGCGGAAGAGATGACAGGGAGCTGCTGGAGAAGGCCCGCACGCAGTATGAGCAAAACTGGAAGGAGTACCTCGAGGAGTTTGAGAAGGAGCAGAACAACATTACGCTCCCCGGGGAGGGAGACCTCGTCGGTCAGCTCGAGTCGCTGACGCAGGAATACCGGTCGCTCGGGGACGCCTTTTTCGCCAGCGCCGGGAAGGAAGCCGAGCAGCGGAAAGCCTATTACGGGCATCCCTCCGGCCTGTTGGAGACCTTCGGGCGGATTAAAGAGGTTACTGGAAAGATCCTGCGGATCAATCAGCAAAACATGGAGGACGCCGGCCGGCGCGCACGGCAGCTCGCGCTCGATTCGCTGACGTGGTTCGGCGCCGGCCTGGCGTTGGCCATCCTCCTGGCTGGAATTTCGGCCTGGCACACGGTCCGCACGATCCTGCAGCCAATCGGGGCAATGACTCTGGCGGCCCAGGAAATCAGCGCGGGAAATCCCGATCAGGTCGTGCCGTTCGTCGGACGCGACGAGCTGGGGCAGCTTGCGCAGGCCTTCAACACCATGGCGCATCACCTGCGCGAGTACCGGCAGTCGCAATCGGCCCAGCTCTTGCGCGCCCAGCAGACGATCCAGGCGACGATCGATTCTTTTCCCGACCCGGTGCTGGTGATCGACCTGGAAGGGTCCGTGGAGATGGCCAACCCCGCCGCGCGGCGGCTGCTCGGGGTGGTTCCGAAGCAAAAGGGGCAGGCGGCGTCGGGGATCTGGCACCCGCTGGATTCGCTTCGCCAACCCCTGACCGAAGCCCTGCAGGGACAGCGCGACTTCCTGCCGGAAGGCTTCGACCGGGCGATTCTGGTCGGTTCCAACGGGCGAGAACGGGCGATGCTCCCGCGGATCCTCACGATTCGCGATCCGCACGGATATACGCTGGGGGCCGCCGTGGTGCTGCAGGACGTCACTCGCCTGCGGCTGCTCGACCAGGTCAAAAGCAATCTCGTGGCGACCGCCAGTCACGAACTGAAAACGCCGCTGACCAGCATCCGCCTGGCGGTGCACCTGCTCCTTGAAGAAACGGTGGGGCCCCTCACCCCCAAGCAGATGGAGCTCCTGCTGGATGCCCGGGAAAACAGCGAGCGGCTCTTGGCTATGGTCAATAACCTGCTTGATCTGGCGCGCCTCGAAAAGGGATCGCGGCAGCTCGATGTGCGCGCGGAATCCGCCGAGTCGCTGCTGCAGTCGGCGGCCGACGCCGTTCGCCCGCGTGCGGACGACAAGGGAATCGAGATCGTGGTCGAGGTTCTGCCGGGGCTGCCGCCGGTTGCGGTTGACGCCTCACGGCTGGGCCACGCCCTGCGAAACTTGCTGGATAATGCCCTCACGTACACTGACCGGGGAGGCCGGATTACGCTGTCGGCCAGTGCCGATGCTGAGGCGGTCATCCTGTCTGTCGCCGACACGGGGATCGGCATTCCGGCCGAGCACGTTACGCATGTCTTCGAAAAGTTCTTCCGAGTGCCGGGACAAAGCCGCGGAACAGGAACCGGACTGGGACTGGCCATCGTGAACGAAATCGTCGCCGCCCATGGCGGAACAATCACCTGCGAGAGCCGGCCGGGCGCGGGCACGGTATTCCGGATGCGGCTGCCGCTGTCGGAGGGAAGCCTCGACGCGGGATACGCGTTCGGTCACTTGGAGACACAACGATGATTCATGCCCGCCATTCATATCCGAGGGCGACGCTGCCAGCGTCGCCCACGAATGTCCTCGTGCGGAGTTGACCAGCCGTGGCCACTGACGACACCCGGCCGGCGCCCGAGCATTTCCTGACGCTGATCCGCCAGCAGCAGCGGGGGCGGCTCAAGATTTATCTGGGTTTTGCCGCCGGCGTCGGCAAGACGTATGAGATGCTGCAGGAAGGACATCGTCTGAAACGGCGCGGCGTGGACGTCGTCATCGGCCTCGTGGAGACGCACGGGCGGGCTGAAACGATCGCGCAGATCGGCGACCTCGAGCAGGTCCCGCGCCGCAAAATCGAATTTCACGGCGTGACGCTCGAGGAGATGGACCTCGACGCCATCCTCGCGCGCCGCCCCAGCGTCGTTCTGGTCGACGAGCTGGCCCACACCAACGCCCCCGGGAGCCGGAACGCCAAACGCTATCAGGATGTCGACGAGCTGCTGCAGGCGGGGATCAACGTCATCAGCACGCTCAACATCCAGCACCTCGAGAGTCTGTACGACATGGTCGAACGGGCCATCGGCGTGAAGGTGAAGGAACGCGTCCCCGACTACGTTCTGGGGATGGCCGACCAGTTGGTGAACGTGGACGTGTCGGCCGAGGACTTGCGCGAGCGGCTGCAGGCGGGCAAGGTCTATCCGGCGGAGCGGATCGACACGGCCCTGCAGAATTTCTTCACGCAGGTCAACCTCACCCGCCTGCGGGAGCTGGCCCTGGAAGAAATCGCCCACCGGCTCGACCGGCGGCGGACGAAACACGATGCTGACGAGAACCAGGGGGGCTCCGAACGCGTCATGGTCTGCCTCAGCTCGCGGAGCCCTCATGCCGAGCAGTTGCTCCGCAAGGGAGCGCGACTCGCGGATCGACTCGGCGCCCCGTGGTACGCCGTCTACATCCAGACTCCTGACGAGGAGCTTGACCGCATCGACGCGGCGACCCAGCGGCGGATCACCAATACGCTGACCCTGACCCAGCAGATGGGGGGAACCCCCATGACCTTCAAGGGAAGCGACGTGGTGAGCACGGTGGCGGCGTTCGCCAACGAGTACGGGATCACGCATATCGTGATGGGCCGCACGCAGCGCCCCTGGTACCGGCGCCTGTTCAGCCAGTCGGTCCTCGACGGCCTGCTGCAAGCAGTCCCGCACGTGGACGTGATCGTCGTCGGCGCCCGCTGAGGTAGATCAGCCTTTCCAGGCTGACAGCGATGCGGTGTCGATCGGCCAAGTCGAAAAGCAGGCCGCCACGCTTGCATGACGTGCGAAACGGTCAGCGAGCCGAATCGTTATTTTGGATCTCAGTTTTGTTCCGCCTCTCAACACAACAGCCCGGAAGGGGCGAGATTCAATAGCCCGGGGCGCGAGCCCTGGGTATCGTCGGCAAACCCGAGGGAAGCCCCAACGGGGCGAGATTCGGAAACCGCGTCAATGGCATCCGACGCGGGGAATCTCGCCCGGGAAGCCCATCCTGCGACACGTCACGCCGCGCGGCCGGCGTGGTCTTCATCCTGCGGCGGATCGTCATGAAATTCGGCGATGCGCAGGAACTCAAGCGTGTTTGGGGCTTCGTCAAACTCGTTCGATGACTCAGCGGACAGCAAATCGACGGAGCGCGCCCCGCGGTGCCGGGTCATCCAGGTCAAAATCGCCGGTACGGTGATGACCGACACCAGGAGACACGTCCCGACGCCGATTGTCAGCACCAGTCCCAGGCTGTAGAGGCCGCGGTGGGCGGCGATCATCATGCTGCCGAAGCCGACCATGGTCGTGGTGGCGTTGACGAAAATGGCGTTGATGACACTGGCGGACGGAGTATAGGGTTCGGACTGCGACTGCGTCCGGAAATCGTGAATCACATGGACCCCGCCATCGACTCCCAGGCCGATGACCAGCGGGAGCACGATCAGATTGGCCGGGTTCAGGTCGACGTCGAAGAGACCCAGAACGCCGAACATCAGGGCCGTCCCGGCCAGCGGGGGCAACAGGGCCAAAAGACAATCGCGCAGGTTGCGAAAGTCGATCAGCAGGAAGATGCAGACGGCGATCAGGGCATAGATCCCGGCCGTCTCGTAGCTGTGCTTGATCGCCTTGGAGGCCTCGTAAGTCTGCAGCGGCGTGCCGGTCGCCTCGGGATCGACCGAGCGCACCTCGGCGATGAACTTTTCGAGGGGCTGGATGTCCCAGATCTGCGACTTGGGATAAACCTGCAGCAGCCATTTCCCCTGCGGGCTGATGAAGCGCCCCACGAGGGCCGGAGTAAGGTCGGCGGGGCTGACCGGCTCGGACTGGGCGATCGACGCCAGTCCGTGGAGCCGCCCCAGCAAGTCCGCCGCCAGCCGCGCCTGGTACTCGCGCAAGAGCTGCATCTGTGCCGGCTGGCTCAGCTCCGCAAGGTGATCGAGAAAGCGGTTGATCGTTTCGCGGGCCCCTCTCGCCGCGGACGAGGGATTCGACGCGAGCGCGGTCTCGATCCGCTCCAGCTCGACGCCGATCATGCTGGGATCGACTTCGCGGGACTCCGGCGTGCGGGCCGGGAGCGAGGCCAGCTCGGCCCCGACGGCCTGCACCAGAAGCTGCGTTTCTTCCTCGGGATAATGCGGCAGGATCGCCGCGAGTTCTTCGACGTGGTGCACCGTCGGCAGCGCTTCGAATTTCTTTTTCAGCTCGAGGACCTGCTTCGAGCTGTCGGCCAGCGACACGGCGAAGAGGAGCGAATTGTCGGCCTGATCGAAAATCCGCTTCTGGACTTCCACCGATTCCAGTCCGCTGGCCTGCAGGTGCAGCAGGTTGTAGTCGTATTCGACGCGCACCCCATAGGCAGCGATGCCGGCGATCGCCAGGCTCGACAGCCCCGTCACCCACACGGGATACTTCGAAGTCAGCGCCCGAAGCCAGCGGCTTTCCAGCGGCTTGGCGAGCGTATTTCCCGGGCGGCGGCGGTCGGCCACCACCAGGACTGCCGGCAGCACCACGAAGGCGGCCACGGTGCAGAGCAGAATTCCCCCGCCGGCGATGATCCCCAGCTCGGCGACGCCGGCGAAGTCGGTGAGCACTGCGCAATAAAAGGCGACCGACGACGAAATGGCGGCCGTCAGGATTCCGGGGCCCACGCTGGTCCCCGTTGCGATGACGGCCGACTGGGCGTCGAGCCCCTCATGCCGGCACTCCAGATACCGGAGCAGATACACCGTGGAATAGTCGATCCCGATGCCGATCAGCATGGCGGCAAACGACACCGACAGGATATTGAGGTGCCCGACAGCGAGGGTCGTGAAGCCGAATGACCACGCCATGCCGACCAGGAGGACGAGGTTGCCGAGGATGGGGTAGCGCAGGCCGCGAAAGCCGAGAACCATCAGGGCGGCGACGCCGAGAAACGAGAGGATCGAAGCGTAGAACATGGCCGTCTGAGACGAGCGCATTTCGTCGCTTTCGAGGACGGGAATGCCGGTCAGCGCCAGGCGCGCCCCGGCGTGCTGCCGGACGACCTCAGCCATCAATTCGCGCAGGCGGTCGATGGAAGGGGATGAGCCGTTGAAGTCGTTGGCGGTGGTCGTGGGCTGGGTCTTGAGGAACCCCATGGTTCCTTTTTCGTTCATCAGATAGCGATCGCGAAAAATTGTTTCGAGCTGGGACAGCTCCCCTGGCATCTGCGCCTGCCAGGGAGAATTGAAGCGCCGCTGGTCGCGCGCGTAGGTTTCGAGGCTCGACGCCAAGAGCGCGGTCTGCTGGACGAGAGGCTCGGTCATCAGGGCGGCGACCTCGGCCGGCTGAGAACCGGCCCGTTCGAGCGTCATCCGCAGCTCGCGTACGAACGACCGCAGGGTCAACAGGTCGAATTGCTGCAGAAGGGGGCTGAGCTGATCGAGCTGAGACAGGATCATCTGCAGTTGTTCGGGGGACGAATACTGCAGCGACTTTTCGCGGAGATGGCTCAGATCGACCTTGTAGAGGACGTTCTTGAACAGGTCCTTTTCGCCCTCGAGCCGCCGGCCCAGGTCGTCGAGCGTCCGCTTGATCGTCTCGGCATCATCGGCTTCGATGACGACGACCATGTCCTCGGTGACGTCTCCGAATTCCCGCGTATAGTTCATCCACCGCTGGTGGTACTCGGTGCTGGGGTCGATGAGGTCGGCACGGCTGGTTTTGAAGGCCAGATGATCGCGGGTGTAAAGGGTGCAGAGTGCGGCCAGTCCCAGGCAGACGAACAGGGTAAACGCCGGAAAACGGGCCACCGCCACGGTCGTCCAGTGCAGAATCGCTTCGACTGGCGAGCGGCGCGAGCGTTCCGGTGGATGTCCAGACATGAGGAATCCCGCAGGCAATGCGTCAGTTCGACGCGGAGTCTGATCGTGATAATCTACGGAAAAGGCGATGGGCGGGGTGTTTACCAGAATCCCGGCTTTCTGGCAATCCCGACTCCTGCCTCGGCCCGCAAACCCAACGCAGGACGCAGGTTCCACAGTGAAGCGTCCGTTGGTGAATGCGGGGTCGCGACGTTCGGAATGCGACGGTATAATTTGCGGCGTGAGGGGACGGCCGAATCATTCGCTCCACGAAGCGCTCTGCGTCAACCGCCATGGAACCTGATCGCAGCACGAAGGTCCGCCGCGGGGCGTGGATGCTGGCGGCGACGATCGGCATCGCCGCCGTCATTTTCTGGCTGGTGCGACCCACCTCCCCCCGCGCGGCGCCGGCGCATCCTGCTGCCGCTTCGCGGGCGGTGCCCGAGGCGGTGCGGGTCGAGCCGGGCGGGCTCATTGTCGTTGCAGGCGATTCGCCCCTTTGCAGGCACCTCGATCAACTGCGACTGCGGCCCCAGAAGGTGACGTTTCCGCTGTTGACGGTGAGCGGATCGATCCTGGCGCGAATCAGACCGGGCGGCGAGGCGCTCGAAGACCGCTGGCAATTCGCCAGCAGCGAACTGGCCGGGAAATACGCCGACTGGCTTCGAACCACCGGCGAAATCGACTTTGCGAGAAACCAGCTCGCGAAGACGAAGGAACTGGTGGCGGCCCAGACGGACTACCTGGCCGAAGTGGTCAGGCGCCTGGAGCCGTCGCTCAAAAGCGGCAGCGTCCCAGAGAAGAACTTCAAGGCCGCGCAGGCGGAACTGCTGAAGGCGCAGTTGCAGGGGGAGAAGGACATCTTCAGCGCCCAATCGACGCTGCGCGTCGCGCTGAAGACGCAAACCGCGCTCGAACGCGACCTGTCTCAGACGGGGATCGAGGCGGTGGTCTTCGGCCGGGGGGTCGAGCACATGGTTCTGATCGCCGCCAACGTCCCCGAGACTCATGTCTCCCAGGTCCGTGAAGGCCAGGGCTGCGTGGCCCGTTTCTACGCTTATCCCGCCCGGACGTTCGACGCCCACGTCGAAACCCTCAGCTCGCTCCTCTCCCATGAACGCCGGACGCTGCGGGTGCTTTTCGAATTGAGCGATCCGGAGGAAGTGCTCCGCCCCGGCATGTTTGCCGAAGTGGGACTGGGGACTGATGAGCGCGAAGCGCTGCTCGTCCCGGCCGAGGCCCTGCTGCACGTCAACCTCGACGACTACGTGGTGGTCGCGGCGGGGGATGAGGAATGGAAGCCGGTCAAAGTGCGCGTCGGCGAACAGCACGACGGCTCATTCGAAGTGCTGCAGGGATTGAGTCCCGCGGACACAGTGATCACGCGCGGGGCGATTCTGCTGAAGCCCGCCGTAATGCAGGCACTCAGTCGCGCCAGCCAGGGAAAAAAGTGATGGTTCCGCACCTGATCCGCGAGGCCATCGACCGGCGGCTTCTGGTCGTGCTTCTCAGCCTGGGTATGGCCGCCGGGGGCGTCTGGTCCTATACGCAACTCTCCGTCGATGCCTATCCGGACATCTCGCCCCAGGAAGTCTTGATCATAACCGCCTTTCCCGGCCGTGCTCCGGAGGAAATCGAAAGGCAGGTGACGATCCCCATCGAACTGGCCATGGGCAGCGTTCCGAACGTCGCCAGCATCCGTTCGCGCACAATCTTCGGCCTGTCGGTGGTGGACCTGATTTTCGACGAAGGGGTCGACAAGTACTTCGCACGGCAGCGGGTTCAGGAACGGCTGGGGGCGGCCAATCTTCCCGAAGGAGTCTCACCCGAACTGGGCCCGTTGGCGACGGCCTACGGCGAAATTTACCGCTACGAACTCCAGTCGGACGGGACCCGCGATCTGATGGAGCTGCGAAGTCTGAACGACTGGGTGATCGCGCCGCGCATGCAGCGGACGCCGGGGATCGCCGAGGTCTCCAATTTCGGCGGCTATGAGAAGCAGTACACGCTGAAACTCGATCCGCGGCGTCTGGAGCGTTATGGCTTCACGCTGGACGACGTGATCAAGGCCGTGCAGACGAACAACGCCAATGCGGGAGGCAGCGTCCTGCGGCGCGGCGACATGGCGTTCGTGATCCGCGGCCGGGGACTTTTGCAGAATGAGGACGACATCGAGTCCACGGTGGTGAACACCATCGGAGGCACCCCCGTGTACGTCCGCGACGTCGCGACCGTGGAGCTCGATTCGCGGGTTCCGTCGGGGATCTTCGGAAAGGACCGGACGTCGGAATCGATCGAGGGCATCGTCCTGATGCGCCGCGGGGAAAACCCGTCGGCGACGCTGGCGCGGGTCAAGTGGGAGGTTGACGAGCTGAACGCCAGCGTGCTCCCCGCGGGGGTGCGGGTTGTTCCGTTCTACGACCGGCAGTACCTGGTGGACAGCACGCTCGAGACCGTCGCGCACAGCGTGCTGACCGGCATCGGACTGGTGCTTCTGGTGCTGTTGGCCTGCCTGGGGAGTCCGGCCATGGCCCTCCTGGTGGGGTTGACCGTTCCCTTTGCCCTGCTGTTCGCCCTGGTGCTGATGCGATTCACGAATATTCCGATCGGCCTGCTGTCGATCGGCGCCATCGACTTCGGGATTCTCATGGACGGCGCGGTCTTTATGGCGGATAACGTCGCCCGGCATCTCTCGGCGCTGCCGGCACAGGCTTCGCGGCGCGGCATCCGCGAAGTGATTCTTGCGGGGGCCCTCGAAGTGCAGCGGCCCATTTTTTTTTCGATGATGATGATCGTCTGCGCCTATCTGCCGCTTTTGACGCTGACCAGCATCGAGGGTCTGCTGTTCCGGCCCATGGCTCTCACGGTCATTTTTGCGCTGGTGGGCTCAGTCCTGTTTGCCCTGTTCGTCGTTCCGGGCCTGGCCACGCTGCTGCTTCACCGGGGATATCGCGACGCGGAGAACCCCCTGTTGCGCTGGTTCCGGCCGCTGTACGGCTCCGTCCTGCGCAACCTGATGGGGGCGCGGTGGCTGGTCGTCGCCGGCACCGCCCTAGCGGTCGGGGCCGTCTGCTGGTGGATTGTTCCGATGCTCGGATTCGACTTTTTGCCTTATCTCGACGAAGGAGTCATCTGGGTCCGCGCCAATTTTCCGGAAGGGACAGCCATCGATCAGACCGCCGAATTTGGCGACCGGATCCGGTCCATCGCCCGCGAATTTCCCGACGTGACGTTTGCCTCTTCTCAGGCCGGTCGCAACGCCAGCGGAACCGACCCCTTTCCGCCCAGCCGACTGGAAGTGATGATCGGGCTGAAACCGCGCGACCAGTGGGTCGCCGGCTCGAAGGAGCAGCTTCTCGCCCAGTTAGGTGATCGCCTGCGGAGCGAATTCCCCACGACGCGCTTCAATTTCACGCAACCAATCATCGACAGCGTCACCGAAGACACCAACGGAACCTCGGCCAATCTGGCCGTGGAGTTTTCGGGGCCCGAACTGGAGGTGCTGTTGGATCTGGCGCGGCAGATGGCCGAACTGCTCAAGGGGGTCCGGGGGGCGGTCGACGTGAACATCGAACAGGAAGGACCGCAGCCGCAATTCGTGATCCAGCCCAACCGGGCCCGTTGCGCGCAATATGACGTGAAGATCGAGGACGTGAATCAGTTGATCAACACGGCCCTCGGCGGCGAACCGATTGCAACGCTGTACGAGGAGGAACGCCGGTTTGAGATCGTTGCCCGCTTCGACCGGGCGGCGATCACCTCGCCCAGGGCCATCGGCAACCTGCCGGTGTTTACCGACCGCGGCGTCCCCATCCCGCTGTCGCAGGTAGCCGATTTTTCACTGGCCGACGGTCAGACGATCATCGCGCGGGACAGCGTCCGGCGGCGCATGACGGTGCGCTGCGACATCGTGGGGCGCGACCAGGGCGGGTTTGTCGCCGACGCCAAACGGCAATTCGCCGGCGCCGTCGCCGTTCCCGAGGGGTACCGCGTGCGCTGGATCGGGATGTTCGAGAACCTGGAGCGCGCCGGCCGGCACTTCGTGCTCGTGATTCCGGTGACGATCCTGATCATTTACGGGCTCCTCTTTCTCACTTTCCACACGCAGCGCGAAGCGCTGCTGGTCCTGGTTTCGCTCCCATTCGCCTTCGTCGGCGGTTCCGTCGCCTTGTATGCGCGGGGCATGACGCTGAACGTATCGAGTGGAGTCGGATTTGCCGCCTTGTTCGGCGTCTCGGCAATGAACGGGGTGCTGATGGTGGAATGGATTTCGCACCTGCGTCGGAAGGGAATGAGGCTGGACGAGGCGATTGTGGAAGGCGCACTGGCCCGCCTGCGGCCGATCCTGATGACCTCCTCGGTTGCCATTCTGGGGCTCCTGCCGGCGTCGCTGGCCCGGGGACTGGGTTCCGACGTCCAGCGCCCCCTGGCGACGGTGATCGTGTGGGGGCTGGTCAGCACGGTCCTGCTCACGCTCTTCGTGATGCCGGTCCTCTACCGAATCTTCGCCCCGCGGACCGCGGCGGACACTGCTGCAAGGAAGGCCGATTAATGCGACAGATGGCCTGTGCCGGCGTGCGGTTCGCGATGGCCGTAGAAGCTGTACAGGACGGGAACGAGGTTGAAGAAGAGCAGCGTTCCGATCATGCCGCCGACCACGACGATCGCCAGGGGGCGTTGCGATTCCGACCCGATCTTCGTCGAGAAGGCCGCGGGCAGAAGCCCCAGAATGGCGGTGAGGGCCGTCATGGTCACGGGGCGGATCCGCCTTTCGGTTCCCTTGACGATGGCCTCGAAGACGGGGACACGCACGGCACGCAGTGAGTTGAACGACGAGACGAGAATCATCCCTTCCATCACGGCCACGCCCAGAATCGAGATGAACCCCACCGCCGCCGAGACGTTGAAGTGCAATCCCGCCAGCAGCAGCGTCCACAGCCCGCCCAGCGACATGGCGACGACGTTGGCCAGCACGAGAAACGCATCGAGCAGCGAATAGAAGGCCAGATACAGCATGACCATAATGAGCACGAGGGCCAGTGAGGCGACGAGCAGCATGCGGCGTTCGGCCTCCTGCATCTGCTGGAACTCGCCGCTCCACGTCGAGCGGTAGGGGGTCTTCAGCAGCGGGCTGGTGCGGGCCTGCGATTCCTTGACGGTGCTCGCCAGGTCGCGCCCGCGGACGCCGAACTTGACGGCGATCAGGCGTTCTCCCTGTTCGCGGCTGATGGTGGCGGCCCCCGGTTTGACGAAGCTGCCGTCGGCGCTGCGGTCGCCGTTCTCGTCGCGGGGAGTCACGAGGTCCCCCAGCCGCCGCCGCGGGACGCGACTGAGGTTGTTGGCGGCGCCGTTAAAGGTGCTGCCGGTGAGCGCGGGCATGGCCAGGCTGGTGCCCAGGGCCGAGAGCCCGGTGGAAGCCCCGGTGAAAGGCGTCGCCGGGCGGCTGGAGACGGATCCTTCGGTAACGGTATTTTTAACGATGTCGACGGGGATGTCGAGGATGTCATCGGCGCTCTTGCGCAGCTCCTCGGGCCAGCGCAGGGCGATGTCGAAGCGGCGTTCGCCTTCGAGCATTTCGGTGAAGGGCATGCCTCCGACAGCAGTGGAGATGACGTCTTCAACGTCGGCCACATTCACCCCCCACAATGCACATTTGGCGCGGTCAATCGGAAATGCCAGGTTCGTCTGTCCCTTGATCCGGAAGATCCCGGGATCGGAAACCCCCGAGACCTGGGAAAGCGTATTGCGGAAATCGATCGCCAGGCGTTCGAGCTCATCCAGGTCGGGCCCGATGATCTTGACCGAGTTTTCTCCTTTGACGCCCGACAGCGACTCCAGGACGTTGTCTCGGATGATCTGCGAGAAGTCCCAATTGACTCCCGGCACGTGGCGCGAGAGGTCTTCATCGAGGTCTTCGATCAGCTCGAATTTCTCGCGTGCTTGCGTTTTCCCGGCCGGAGCCGGCCATTTCGAGCGGGGATTGAGGGGGACGAACAACTGCAGCTCGTAAAACCCGGTCGGGTCGGTGCCGTCATCGGGGCGCCCGATCTGCGACGCGGCCAGCTTGATCTCGGGGTAGCCGGCCAGCCGTTTGCGGACAAACCGCGCGTTGCGGGCGACTTCGTCGATTGACACGTTGACGGGAAACGTTCCGCGGATCACCAGGTTTCCTTCCTCGAGCTCGGGCATGAATTCGCGCCCCATGAAGGGGACCACGAAGGCCGTGCTGAGAGCGATCACCGAGAAAGCCCCGACGGTCGCCCAGCGGTAGTGCAGGAACAGTCGGAGCTGGGCCATGTACAGCTGTTTGATGGCCCGCACGATGAAGTTATCGCCCGCAGGGGCGAGATTCCCGAACAGCATCCCGCACAGAACGGGCGAGATCGTGAAAGCCAGAAGCAGTGCCCCGGCCAGGGCGAAGGCGTACGTGTCGGCCATGGGCCCGAAAATCTGCCCTTCCGGCCCCTGCATGGTAAACAGCGGCAAGAGGGCGCACACCATGATCAGCGTCGAATAAAACAGGCTCCGTTCGACTTCCTTGGCAGCCCGCAAGACGCGGTCTTTGACGTGCAGCTCGACCGCTTCGCCGCTCGTCAGTCTGCGATAGATGTTCTCGACCATGATCACCGACGAATCGACGATGATGCCGAAATCCACGGCCCCGATCGACAGCAAATTGGCCGATTTGCCGCGCAGGTAGAGCATGGCGAAGGCGAACAGAAGCGCCAGGGGAATGTTGATGGCCACGATGAGGGCCGTGCGGACGTTGCTCAGGAACATCAGCAGGATGAGGGTCACGAGGATGACCCCCACGAGCAGGTTTTCGCGGACGGTCTCGGTGGTGACGTCGATAAGCGTCGAGCGGTTGTAATAGGGTTCGAGGTAGACGCCAGGCAGCAGGCGGCCCGGTTCGTGGTTGAACGCCCGGACCTTTTCGTGGACCGCCTCGAGGACGGGGAGCGATTTCTCTCCTTTGCGGAGCAGGATGATCCCCTGCACCTTGTCGTCTTCGTCGAGCATGACGCGCTGGTTGTTCTGGTCGAGGATTTCCTCGCCGTCGCGGTCGATCAGCGGCTGGATGATTCCGATCCGTCCCTGCCGCGTCTGGTGCCCCACAATGACCCCCTCGGTGAGATCGTCCTCCTCGGGACGCACCGGCCCCCCCTTGACGACGTGCTCGACGCGAATCGGGACGCTGTTGGTGGCCGTGATGACGATCTGGCGGATCTGCCGCACACGGCGCCGGTCTTCGGCGCGCAGGTATGCGGCAGCGGTCGCCGCGTCGGGCATGTTCATCGCCTTGACGATCGGGTCTTCGCCTCCGCCGATCAGCCCGATCCCGCGGACCACCTGCACGCTCGCTCCCTGGACGACGAAATTTCCGCCGGCGTTGGCGTTGCTGGCCGACACGGCATCTTCCAGTTGCTGCAGAGTAATGCCGTATTCTTTCAGCCGCTGCGGGTCGGGCTGAATCTCGTAGCGTTTGACGGTCCCGCCGCAGCTCACGACCCCCGCCACGCCCGGAATCCTCAGGAACTGCCGCTCCAGCGTCCAGTCCTGCAGCGACTTCAGGTCGTTGAGCGTGTAAATGTCCTTCCCCAGGGGGTCTTTGGGGCTGTGCAGAGTGTAGCGGTAGATTTCGCCGATGGGCGAGGCGGGTGAAACGATCGGTTTGACGGTCTTGGGGACGTCGGCCATCGCCAGGCGATTGAGGACTTCCTGGCGGGCGGCGACGTAGTCGATGCCGTACTCGAACTGGTTCCGCAGATGCGCCAGTCCGAACATCGACCTGCTGCGGGTGTACTTGAGGCCCGGCATCCCCGCCAGGGCCACTTCCAGCGGAATCGTCACCAGCCGCTCGACCTCTTCGGCCGACGCCCCCGGGTACTGGGCGACGACCTCGACGATCGCCGGCGCCGGGTCGGGATAGGCCTCGACGTTGACGTGCAGGAAGGCGTACCCGCCGAAGTATGCCAGGCTGGCGACGAGCAGGAGCACGACGACCCGGCTCGCCATGGCCCATTCCAGAAGTCTTCCTCCCATGCCGCACCCAGTCTCGGCTCGACGATGAGCCGCGCTTCATTCGCGCCGTTATTTCTGCACGGCGTCGAAATGTTCGTTTGCTTTCGGCTCCGCCGCCTTCGATTCCGCTTCCGCCTTTGCCTGCGATTGCAGGTAGGTCAGCTCGGCGGCCAGTTGCAGGCCACCGGCGGTCACGACCCAATCACCCACCTCGAGCGGTTCGACGTCGGATCCGCCTGCTGACCTGTGCGCACGGGAACGGCACGAGAGCGACACCACGTCGTCGCGTCGCCGCACCGGAAAGACCTTGCGCCGTGTAAATTTCCGCGGGTCAGACTTCGATCGCACGAACACGAACGTCTGGCCGTCCTGATCGATGAGGGCCGAGACGGGAATGGACACTTCGTCCGGAGGAGTCGGCAGATTGATCCAGGCGGTGATGAATTGGCCCACCCGCAGCCGCCCCCGCGAATTGTCGACCCACCCCCGGACCAGCCCCGTGTGCTGCGTCGGATCGATGATTGGCAGAACCCGATCGAAGCTCCCCTTCAGGGGCTCTTCGTCGGGATCGGCCTTGAGGTGAATCGTCCAGTCGCGGAGGTTCGGCGGAATGCGCTCGAGGACCGGCATTTCTTCTTCGTAGGCGTGCGCCATGACGTCCATGCGGCTCAGATCGGCGATTTTGAACAGATCGAGATCGCTGGTCACGTAGTCGCCGAGGGCGACGTTCATTTCCATGATCGTGCCATCGACAAACGCCCGAACTTCGACACGTGCCCAGGTCTCGCTCAACTTGACGTCGCGGCCTGCGCCCCGGTCGCGGACCCTTTCCGCCTCGGCGCGAAGCGCCGCGATTTCTGACTTGGGAACCTGCCACGAGAGGAGGGTATCTTCGGCCTTTTCGACGGCGATGATGTCGGCTTGAACGAGGCGGCTCTGTTCGCTCACCTTCGCCTCGCTGATGCTCCCATTCTTCAGCCCAGCCTCGAGGTTTTTCAGCCGCTCCTGGTCGATCCGCAGGCGGGCGATTCCGTCAACCAGCTCGCTCTTCTTTTCGCCGAGATCCTTGCTCCAGACGACCGCCAGCAGTTGCCCCTTGCGGACAAAGTCGCCGTACTGCAGGCGCTCGGCGGCCCGCGCCCGGACGGACGACGAATCGGCTCCCTGGGCTGCGGCCAGCGGGGATTCGACCCCGCCCACCTCCATCACGTCGCCCGGAAATCGCGAACGGACGTGCGTCATGCTGTTGGAGAGCAGATACAGCTCGCCGTCGAGCTTGAGCGGTTCGGGAGCGACCGCCGACTGCACCTGCGCCAGCGTCAGTCCCAGCGACTTCTGCACGTCGCCGGGAACAATCAGCGTGTCGGCCTGGTCTTCCGCCAGTTCCTCCAGCTTTTCGGCCTGAACCAGTGCGGCGTGCTTCGTTCCCGCGCTCTGGCGGTCCTCCAGCCACTGCTGGACCCTGGGGACGATCTTGAGCGGAACCAGGACCACCATTACAAAGATGGCGGCGGTCGACACGCCTTTCAATAAGGGTTTGGCAAAACGCATACGCCGGTCTCCGGGCGC
This sequence comes from Deltaproteobacteria bacterium, assembly GCA_050257335.1. Taxonomy (GTDB): domain Bacteria; phylum Planctomycetota; class Planctomycetia; order Planctomycetales; family Planctomycetaceae; genus JACQFH01. The sequence continues at coordinate 27,173 of JBLMWR010000089.1, forward strand.
CGGAAGAATACTTTAAGTATGGCAGCCGCAACCAACCAAGTCAATTTCCGGAAGCGCGCTTGCCAGCGTAACTTGCGTCAGGTTACCGATTTGTAACCCGGCCAGCGGGTTTCGCGGGCAAACGTCCTGCGCGGACGGCCCTTTCAGGCCGGCGCTGTCGGGCCGGAAAGGTCCGCCGCGCAGGAATCATCTGGGTTGAGGGAGGCACGCACCGGGTCGGCCGGACGTCATTCGTCTGACGGAAGCTCAAGAGACTCGGCTTCGTGCGCGTCTTCAACAGGGGCGACTGCACCCTTGCCGCTGGGCGTCTCGGTCTTCGGAACGCCCCGGATCCCCGAGAAGAGGCTGGTGACGTCATTCCCGTCGTCGGGCCCATCGACGGGTTCCGGATTCGAGCCTTTCTCCTTGAGCTTGAGCTGCAGCTCCCTGAGACTCTCGACTTGCAGCAGGGCGGCGATGTCTGCGAAAGCGTTCCACTGGTCCGACAGGGCCGAAATGTACTGGCTGACCGCGTTCAACATGTTCTGCTGAGCCACGACTACGTCGGCGAAGCCCACCACGTCCGGCTCCTGGATGTGTCTCTGGTACGTTCCCCGGTAGGTCCGCACCACGTCCGGCAGGATATGGTCGCGCTGGTAACCCACGAGGACCCGGCTGGTCTCGAAGCGTTCAAAGGCGTCGGCGAGCCGCGTGCGCAGGTCGTTCTCGACCCGGGTGACTTCCTGCGTCGCCCGCACGAGCGAGGCCCGCGCCGCGAGGATGTTTCCCTTGTTGCGATCGAAAATCGGGAGCGGCACGCCGAGCTGCATATTGTAGGTGGTCCGGGGAAGTGCGGGGGTGGTGAAGTCGCGCTGCAGGGTCAGGTAGGCGTTGATATCGGGGATCGGGGTGATTTCGGCCAGCCGCAAGACGAGGCGCGCCTTGAGCGGTCCGTTGCGCGCCGCGCGAACTTCGGTGTTTGTGCTCAAAACATGGGTGACTGCCGCGTCGTAATCCTCCACGGGGACAGGCATGTCGGGATGATCGACCAGATCGGCGACCGGCATGTTCGGCGAATTCAGCGTGGCGGTCATTTGCTGCCACGCGGAGGTATAACGATTGCGGGCCGCGGCGAGCGCTGCGCGGGCCTGGTTGGCGAACGCCCGGAGCGCCGGGGGCTCATAGGCGGCCGCCTGGCCTTCCGAGACCTGGTCGACCTGGACGCGGTACAGTTCATGCGTAAAGGGGACAATGGCCTCGTTGATCTTGACCGATTCGCGGGCGATGAGCAGGGCGAAATACTGCCGTCGCACCTGCGTCAACAGCTCGATCCGCGCCTGCCGCAGCGCCAATTGGGCATTCATCAGATCGACGTTCTCGATGGCCTGAGAAACCTGCAGTTTACCCGCCGTCTTGATCAATTGCGTGAAGAACACCCCCTGGTAGTTGCGCGTTCCGGCGGAGCCGACAGTGTCCGCTTCGTACCCGATGAGGGGATTGGGATGCGTTCCCGCCTGAATCGCCTCCCCGGCCTGTGCCGCGACATCCGCCTGGTACTGGGCGATCACCGGGCTGTTGGCCAGGGCCATCTGCTCGAATTCATCGAGCGTCATCGTGACGCGCGGGGCCGGGGACGGCCCCAGATCGAGAGCGGGCGGTTTGGAAAGCTCGGGATAGAGCTTTTTCATGGCGGCGGCGTGCTCGGCCTTATTCTCGTCCGTCCGTTTCGGCGGTCGCAGCGTCGGTGCATCGGCCCCGGGGAGCGCCTTCGGGACCCGGACCCGTTCTTCCAGCGCCTGCCCGCCGGAATTCTCGGGGCGTTCGTCCGAGCCCTGCGCGGACGTCCCGGATTCCTCTTCGGCACTTGCCAGAATGATGTCCGAGGAACTGTTCCGGGCGGATCCGGGACGGACCGGGACTTGTGCGGGGGGAACGCGAACAATGTCAGGAGGCAGAGGCACGGCTTGGACTTCTGCTCCCGGATTTTTGATCGCCTGCAGTTCCCCGCGGTCCGCAGCGCAGCCTGCCGCGATCATCAGCGCCAGGGCTGGCGCCAACATGCGAAGCTGGACGGCGGAATTCGGTTTCACGGGAAACATGCGCGATTAAAACTTCAGTAGGAAAGGCTTACGTTGGCCCAGATCTGATATCTCTGCTGGAGCTGAGGACCGAAGAGTGACTGATAAGCGGGGATGCCCCCTTCCACCCCCAGCCGCTGCCCCCGCAGCGCGCCGCTGGGAACGACGTAATTGAGACCAAACAGGACGTTCAAGAGTCGGCCTCCCTGAAGATCGGGGCGATTCGTTGGAACGAGATTGGGATTTAGGCGGTGGTCGGCGCCGACGATGTTTCCCCAGAGCACGCCATTGAGGCGGACGGAACCGCTGAGCGAGTCGGTCAGTTTGCGGGAAAGCCAGGCGTTCAAAGTCAGGTCGTCCCCGAGCCGATAGTCGTACCGGTTCTTCCCGAACCGCTTCGTTCCCAGGATCTGCGCTCCCCATGTCCAGTAATCCGATTGGCCGCGATAGGTGGCCCCCGGCAGGAAATCCCAGGTGCCGTCGCTGGTCCGCATGGGATACGTCAAATTCGGCGACGTGGGGGTCGGGAACTGCCCCTGCTGATCGAAAATACCGTTCGGCGTTCGCAGACCAAGATTGAGGTGAATCTGCTGCCGGTCCCCCCGGTAGAGGACGTACATCGTGTTGAACTGCAGGTCGTACAGGTCGGTGACGTCCGTGACAAAGTGCTGTCCGGCCTGGCTGACGTATTGAATCCTGCGCTGGATAACGGGGAGAATGAACTGGAACGTGAAATCGTCGGTCGGACCGAACTCGCCCACGAAATAATGCGTGAGCGCGGTTTCGTGCGTGGGAGCCAGCGCAAAGGAGTTGAACACGCTCGCATTGCTCACGGAACCGGTGCCGCTGAGGAGCCCGTCGTACGAGGTATTATTGAACCGGTATGACAGCAGGACCCGTCCCCCGGTGTTCAAGGTGTGGTCGCCGAACACCCCGGCGGGGGCCATCCCGTCCGGGCGCATGAGATCAATCGGCGGCGGGCACGTCGCCTCTTCGTAGATCAGGTCGTCTTCGCTGGCGACAACCCGCTCGAACTCCTGGTCGTCCAGGGTCTGCAGGATGCCGTGCGCCGGGCGAACGAGGTCGTATTGTCCGGCGGGGGCGAAGATCGGCTGCCTCGACGGATCGCTCGCCGGCGTCCACGTCGGCCAGATCGGGTCCGGCGGATACTCCGGATACGGGGTGCTCTCTTCCGCGGTTTTTGGCGGGTGTTTTTGTTTATTCTCGTCATCGGAATCCGCGTCCCCTGCATCGATCGTCCCTGCGGCCGGCATGATCTGGTCTGCCGCCGGAATCGCACTTTTGAAGGGGCTGACCAGAGTGCGGGCTGTTTTTGGCGAGAGCGGCGAGCGAGGAACCTGATCCTGACCGATTCCCCACCCGCCTGTTGCGAACAGGACGGCCAGGGGGATCACCCATCGGATTTGTCTGAGCGCGCCTGCGGCGCAGCCTCGCCCCGTCCCGGCGGGAGCCGGTCTGCATCGAACGAGATAGAGACGGCGATGCATGGGCGCGGTCGGTTCCCGAAACAGAATGGAATTGTCTGGCACCTGCCGCAGGCCTGTCTGACCCTGACGAGCGTAACGACAGCGCAGAATACGTTGAATTTATCGGCCGGATGCGTCTTGCCGCTTGAACGGGTCCGGGAAGACAGGCTGACTTTTCAGCCCATGCGGACTGCGCATCATCTAAGATGGGATGTATGGGAGAAATGTGGCGTGTCCCCCGCCGCCTTGGGACCGCCGGCACCACGTATATTCTTCGCGTGATGCATGATGTTGTGCGTGCATTGGACTTTGGGAGCGGTCGGTGTGGCCAATGTCTCGTCCGTCGATCGAGCCGATATTGACCCCCGCGCGTTCCAGAGTTACAACGGATTCTGAAGAACAATCCGGAGCGATCCCATCATGGCGAAACGGCTGCTGACTCTGGTCCTCGTGGCGGCGCAAAGTGTGTCGTGGGGCGCGCTGCCGGTGTACCTTTGCGTCGCCAAAGACGGTTCGGTCTGCGTCGACCTGGGGCGCGAAAGTTGCAACTGTTGCGACGAGAACTGTTGCAATGAGTCGGATGAGCACGATTCGCATTCCGTCTGCGATCGCTCCGCTGGCCGCGATCATGACGAGTACGCAGCCGGTGTCGATGTTCACGACGCTCCGGCCTTCTCCGATGCCTGCGGTTGCACCCATTATCGAATCGTGCATCCGCGGGGACCG
>JBLMWR010000090.1:0-3855 GCA_050257335.1 Deltaproteobacteria bacterium
TTCGGGGTCGTTGATGAAGCCCTTCCACGATTTCTCGGCCGCTTCAAGGCTGGCGTGCGAGAGGACATAGATCAGCGTATTGTCCTTGAGCTTCTCGTCGGTCGGCACCCAATACATGACGTTCTGCATGCCGTGCTTCTCGAAGAGCTTCATGGTGTGGTCACGGAAGCGGGCGTGCAGGGCCGGCAGCCGGCCGGGCTCGGTGGTGTAGGTCCGCAGTTCGTAGATGCGCGGTGCGGCTTTTTTCTCTTCACCCCGCAAATGGCCGGTGGAATACGCCGTGACACCGACCAGACCACACATCACACTGCACACCAGCGCATTTGTTCGCAACGACATGGGATGGCTCCTGTTTGGAAAATCCTGCTGGTAATCCGATCGAAGAACAATGTGCCGACTTCCGCTGCGCCCCGCAGCATGTCCTCAGCGATCGCCGCTTGCTTTCCGGGTCGAAAGGCGGGCGCCGATCGCGCCAGGCCACGGAGTGACCCGGCTCCATTGGCCGGATGGTCATTTCCCGGCTCCCAGCTTCGGACCGACGAACCAGCGCAGACGGCCGGTCCCGATCGCCGGCGAGGATGCAAACTCGACGGCGGCGACGAATCCCTTGCCGAAGGAGAACTCGCCGCCGCCGACAATCTCCGCCAGGCAATGGCTGATGTCGGGTTCATGCCCGACGAGAGCGACCAGGCTGGCGGGCTGGTCGCGAACTAACCCCAGCAGCGCCTTGACATCGACGCCGGGAGCAAGCAGATCCGTGGAGACGATCTCCGATTTTTTCAGCCCCGAGGCTTTGGTCAAAAGAGCCGCGGTCTCGACGGCCCGCAGCAGGGGGCTGGAGACGACGATTTGCGGCATGGGCGTCTCGCCGGCCAGCCATTCGCAGAAGTCGCGGAAGCGCCGGCGCCCCTTGCCGGTGAGCGGGCGCTCAGCGTCCGGGCCGTCAAATTCGCCCCGATCCGCCGCGACTGCATGCCGGACCAGCCACAGTTCCATAAACAGCTCCGTCGACGTGCGCTCGATAACTCAGTTGCGTGAGCATAACGAAGAATGATCGTCGAGGGAATGATGGGCGCGGCGATCGGATGATGATCGGGGCGGACAGGCTGGAAACCTGCCGCACGGAGGGCTCAGTAGCGGCGAATGACGCCGGTGACCACGCCGAGAATGTCGACGTGGGTCGCGTAAATCGGCTGCATCGACGAATTGGCCGGTTCGAGCCGCACGCGGTGGGCTTCTTTATAGAACCGCTTCAGCGTCGCGTCCTCACCATTAACGAGGGCCACGACGATGTCGCCGTCGCGGCACGTCTTCTGCTTTTTGACGACGACGTAATCGCCGTCGGCGATCTGCGCCTCGATCATCGAATTCCCGGTGACTTTCAGGCAGAACTGGTTGTCCGATCCGAACAGATTGCTGAAATCGACCTGATCCTGCTGCTCAACGGCCATGAGCGGACTGCCGGCGGCGATCCGCCCGGCGAGCGGCAGGCTCGTCTTCGAGAGGGGCTCGGAAAGCTGGATGGCCCGCGACATGTGCGCTTCGCGGCTGATCAGCCCCTTTTTCTCGAGCGCCTTCAAATGGCACATCACGCCGTTCGGAGACTTGATCTTGAAACCGGCCCCGATCTCCCGCACTGTCGGGCCGTAACCGCGGTTGACGATTTTGTCTTTAATGAAGTCGTAGATCGCCCGTTGTCGCGCCGTCAGGGAATTCTTCTTTTGCATCAGATCGTGCTCCTGCGGATGAGAGCCTGCTGCCTGCCATCATCCTAATATACAGGTGTGCACAACGCAAGGTCAATGGTTATCATTTGTTCAGATTGAGATTTTCGCAGGAAAATGGCGGGGTGTCCCACGACCAACCCGAAGCGCAGGCGGTGGAGTGCGTCGTCACGTCCTCGCTTGCGCTGCGGGTCAATGTGATTACTCCGGGTTAGCGCGAAGCCGGCCCGGATTTCTTCGAGGCGCGCGAATGCGGGCGTTCGAGAATCGTGTCTCGGGCCCGATCGTCCGCCGGCCTGGTGCTCGCGGGCTTCACTCCAGCGGGCTTCACTCCAGCGGACTGCGCGCCCGCGGCCTTCGCGCTGCCGGCCTGGTCGGCGCCCGCGTCGGCATCATTCCCCAGCAGTTTATCGATCTCGGCGCCCAGATCCGCGACCTTGACGCTCGTGCTGACGACGTTGCCGCTCTGGTCGATCAGCCACAACGCGGGAATGTCCAGGATCCCGTAATGCAGCACAATGGGGTTGTTCCAGCCGCGGTTTTCGGTTTCCGGATGGAAGATCTGTGGCCAGGGAATTTTGTTCTTGACGACGAATTGCTGGACCGCTTCGGCATCGAGGTCGAGGTTGACCCCGATGACGTACAGGCCCCGCTTCGACTGTTTTCGCGTTACGGCGAGGATCTTCGGCAGTTGCTCGAGGCAAGGTTTCACTTCGGCGGACCAGAAGACGACGAGCACGGCCTTGCCCAGAAGGTCGTCGACCGCCACCTGATCGCCGTCGATTGTCGGACCGGACAGTTGCGCCGGGTTACCCGGAAGTTTCAGGCGCTTCACGATCGGCGCCGCGCGGGGGGCGAACGCGCTTTTGGGATAGCCCTTCTGGATCAGCGTATAACAATCGAGGGCCTCCGCCGTCATCCCGGCCAGTTCGCAGCTCCGTCCGGCGGAGAACAACAGGGGGAGGGATCGACTTTCATCTTTGCGGAAATCTTCGGCGAAATGCTGCGCCTGAACGGCAAATTCCTTGATCCACCGCGCCTTGTCGACGGTCGAACTCTGCGCCAGGCCGTACGCCAGATTGACGAGGGTGAATGTCCCTTCGGCGGCGGCCTGGGACTTCGGATCGCGCTTGTACAGGGCGGCGGCGTCCTGGTAGAGCAGGTCGATGCTTTCGGCGTGCCCCGTCAGCGCCCGCTGCAGCCGGGCCTGCAGCAGGTTATGGACTGCCGCGTTGAACAGCCGCTCTTTGTCCTTATCGTTTTGGATCTGCTCGATCGCCTTCTGCGAGAGCTGGACGATCCTCTCGTTGCGTTCCTGGCGATGTTTCTTGAGGACTTCCACGTCCTCGGTCTTCGGAGGGGGCTCGAGCCGCAGGCGCGTTGCTTCGTGGACGAGCCATTCCGCCGTCCCCTTTTTGGGGGCCACCACCGGCTGCGAGTCGTCGGCGTCGTCTTTTTCGTCGTCCGCGTCGTCATCCTCGTCGTCGTCGTCCTCGGCGACAGCCCGAGCCGGCGCTTTTTTGGGAGCACCGATGGCCACCGTGGGAAGCCCCCTGGGTGCGGCATCGTCTGCTGCGGCTCCGTCAGCCGTTGGCGGAGCGTCGGATTTGCCGCAACCCGTTCCCACACCGCCTGTCAGACAAAGGCAGACCCACAGACACAGCCGCATTCTGGCAACGGTCATAGCTCTCCATCCTTAGAGATCAATGGGCCCGAAGGAACCGCGATCGGCGACTCAGGCCGCTATCGCCTTCCACGTTGGCATGATGAGGGGCGGTATTTTTAAGATAAAACGGTGCTGGAGGGCAAGACCGGTTGGCCGGGGAGGGGGGGGAGGCGAGCCGGCGGGGGGCACCGCCGCGATAAGCAGTGGTTCCCGCCGGTTTCAGGTTCAAGCGCGCCACTTGCTCAAAGAGGCAAGTTATACCCCGGCAGAACGCCTCGGCGTGCGACTGCCGATTTGTCATTATTCGTCCCGAGTCTTGGACGCTGCGGAAACGACGGGGATAAACCCCGCCGCTCGCTGGCGCGAGTCGTGCTCGCTCACTTCGCCTCGTCCGAGGCGCAGACCCAGCCGCCCAAGGTCGTTTCGTACGCAATCAGCTCATCCGGCCGGAAGTAGACCTCGATC
>JBLMWR010000091.1:0-9943 GCA_050257335.1 Deltaproteobacteria bacterium
TTTCCGGGAAGTCCGCCAGCGTATTCGACCGCGTGGAAGTCGCCGTCGCCCAGAGCGATTACCTGCAGGCCGGTCCACGCAAAGCCGCAATCTGCCGCCGACAGCGAACCGGTAAATTCTCCCTGCAGGAAAAAATCGTCATCGAGTTGTGCGGGGTTCTGCGAGGCGGTGTTTTTGCCGTCGGCTGACACAGTGACTTGCGGCAGCAGCGCAATCAGGAACGCAAGCAGATATGACCGACGCGTGTTCATGCCCCGACTCCCGAGAGCAACGTTCTAAGCCGGCCTTCGGCCGGGAGCAACACGAGATTAACCCCAAATGACGCGGATACGCACCCCGGCGCGCCGGGATGCGCGTTTACCCAATTCGTCCTTATCCTCGCGTTTCCGTGTCATCCGCTTTTCTTCCTCGTCATTCCCTGGATTGTCAGTCGGCGAAGGCATAGCGAACGATACACCACAGCGCTTTGAACCCGTCGCGCCAGCCGATCTTCTTACCCTGCTCGTAGGTCCGTCCCGAATAACTGATCGAATGCTCGTAAATTCGCAAATGCCGGCGTGCAATCTTGGCCGTGATCTCCGGCTCGAAACCGAAGCGGTCTTGCTTCAGGGTCGGCAGGATGTCTTTGATGACTTCGCTGCGGAACACCTTGTAGCAGGTTTCCATGTCGGTCAGATTGAGGTTCGTAAAACAGTTGGAGAGGGTCGTCAGAAGGCGGTTGCCGAGATAGTGCCAGAAGTAGAGCACGCGGTGCGAGAAATCGCCGAGAAACCGCGATCCATACACCACGTCTGCTTTGCCTTCCACCAGCGGTTGCAGGAGCCGGGGAAACTCTGCGGGGTCGTATTCCTCGTCGGCGTCCTGAATGACGACCAGTTGCCCGGTCGCGTACTGAAAGCCCGTTCGCAGCGCCGCTCCCTTCCCCCGGTTCGATTCGTGGTAAACGATCGTGATCGTATTGAACGCGTCTTCGCGGGGATCATCCTCAATCCCGCGCAGGACGTCGCGCGTTCCGTCCCGGCTGCCGTCATCGACGAGAACGATCTGTTTGCGGATCGGCACGGCCCGGACGCGTTCGACCAGTCCCGGCAGCGTCGCCCGCTCGTTGTAAACCGGGATCACGACCGACAGCACGAGATCTTCGGGGATGGCGTAGATTCCCAGGTGCCGGCACACCCCTTCTCCCAGGCTGCGGCGAAAATGCTCGTACCAGGGTTGACTGTAAGGGGTAAGCTCCACGGGGGCAATGAGGCTCAGGTCCTGAACCAGGGCAGTCATGTTCGGCGAAACCCATGCGGAAATGCCGCAGGGCGTCCAGCAGCAGGGACTGGCGGGCCAAAATCGACAGATTCGAGAGGGCTCGGCAGTCCGCGCCGGCGGACGCCCTGTTCGGGCAGGCAGATTGTAGAAGCGCTTTCAGTAAGCCAGTGGGAGCGGGTTGGGTTGCAGAAGGAACGGGAACACCCGGATCGGCTTGCCGGTCGGGTAATTCGACTTGTAAACGAGCTGCGCCGCCCGGTCAGCGGCGTACTGCAGCTTGGTAAATTCGAGGCCGCAGAAGAATTCGGTGCTCGCTTCGGCAGCCACATCGGCGAAGACTTCGCCGGCCGAAGCGGCGTGCCGACGGACTCCGTGCAGACTGTGCTCGCGCACCTTCACGCCGGCGGCCGCCAGTTTGATCAACCCTTTCAAAAAGCGCCCGCAGGTCGTATCGGCCCCGGTGGCGCGGAGCAATCGCTCCCATTCTTCGTGGGCTTCCCAATAGTAGCCCAAGTTGAACAGGTCGATGGCCCACAAATACCAGCGGTTTTCGGCCCAAGTTTCCGGGTCGAGAGCTATCGGCGGGGGTTGTTTGCGGTTATGGCTGTGGCCGCGCGGATCCCGAATCGGGTGCGGCGAGCCGCTTCCGGGGACATACGTGTACCGCGGCAATTCAGCCGAGGGAAGCAGGCGGGGTACAAGGGTATCGAGCTGCATCTTCCTATTTTCTCCATTCCAAAAAAGACAGCGTGCCCCTGCGGTCGTCTTTCACCAGGGGATGGTCAACAGGCGGGAACATCTTGTGACCGCAGCACTATTAGAGTAACGAATTCTTTCTGCAATGCGAGAGGGGTTTTTGAAAAAAGGCCGCTTTTTCAGGGAAATAGCCCGCTAACCCGGATTTTTCGCATTCCCTTGCGCCGCTTCCCGTTTGATTCGCGTTACGATCCCGCGAAATCCCTTCTGACGGGTCATTCCCAGCGTCGCGGACAGGCCCAGCAGTGGCAAAAAGTCCTCCGGGAGTTTCGCCACGTCCGCCGGAGAGGCCCCGCTCAACCCCTCCACCAGCAGGCCCACGAACCCCCGCACAGTCGGTGATTCCTCCGCAACCACGGCCTCCAGCCGCATCCTGCCGTCCACAACATCCACCCACAAGTACACCGGCGTCTGGCATTCCCGAATCCGGCACTGCGGAGGCGTTCCCTCCACCACCCGCCCGTCCGACAGCGCCGGCAGTTTGTCTCCAAATTCCATTAATATTTCCAACGCCTCTTCCGGGTCGGCCCCCTTGAAGTCGGCGAGGAATTCATAAAGTTTCAAAACCTCAGTTCCCCTCCGGAACCACGAAACTCATGTGCAGTTCCGCATGCCGCAGGTACAGCGAATTCCACTCCTGGCTGGCGAGCTTCCCAAAGGCCGGGTGATCGGCAGCCGGCGTCTCGTTTTTGCATCGCGAAATCGCCATACGGATTCGGTCGAGAGCCGCGGGCAAAGTCAGATCGCTCGCGGGAAGTAACGCACCAGCCATTTTTTCGGGAAGTTTGAATCCGGCCTTCATCGGCCTGGTCAGGAAGGAATTCTTGAATAACGGCGCAAGAATGCCCCGCACGAGCCAGGGAGCCTTAAAACCAAAGCCATCCAGCGAGCAGACCATGGTTTTCGCCAGATGATCGAGAATCTGCGAATACGACCATTTGCCCACCGTGCGGAATTTCCCCCGCGCCAGTCGCTCGACATCCGCCTGAAACTCGTCGAGGCTCGCATAATGCAACTCGCGGCGGGTCGCAGGATTGGCGGTGGACATGAAGACACGTTCGTTGAAGGGCACGGGGCCAAGAACCCCGGCAAAAAGAGCCGACGACTCGATTTTGGTTGCTCTCGGCAAACCGCTCAAGATGAGATTTCAGCCGGATGCTCTTTTTCTCAGTTTTGAAAACCGCAGGCCATCCGGTCCATCCAAGCCACGGACCGGCCTCAATGGCTTTCGCCTCGCCAAGCAGCGCAGTATATTCGGGCGGACGCATCCCTCTCGCAACAGGAAAGCCCATGCCACCCATACCGGCCCTTTCATCCGAACGCCTTGCCGCGCTTGCCAAATTCGACACTCCCACCGTGTGCAATGCCATTGAGCTCTTCGAGGTTCGTCCCCGGAATACGGGGTTCATGAACGAAACGATCAAAGCGTGCTTTCCCCACATGCCGCCAATGGTAGGGTATGCCGTCACTTCGACCTTTCGCAGCATGTCTCCCCCGCGTGCCGGCGATGTCTATGCCAGCATGGGCCAGCAGGTCGAGTCGTACGCGCAATTGCCCGGCCCGGCCGTCATGGTCTACCAGGACCTGGACGACCCCGTCATTTCCGCCACGTTCGGCGAAGTGATGTGCTCGGTCTATAAGGCGTTTGGCGCCAGAGGACTCATCACCTCGGGAGCAGGGCGCGATCTCGAACAGGTGGAAGCCCTCGGCTTTTCGACGTTCACCTCCGGTGCGATCTGCGCCCACGGATATTGCCACACCCTGGCCGTGAATGTCCCGGTGACCGTCGGCGGAATCTGCATCTATCCGGGGGATCTGCTCCACGGCGATCTCAACGGCGTGACGACGATTCCCCACGAAATCGCCTCCGAGATTCCCGAGGCGTGCGCCGGTCTGGCCGCTGCCGAGAAGATCATTCTCGATTACGTTCGGGGCCCGAACATCACCCCCGCCGGGCTGGGTGAAGCCCGCAAAGAATGCTCAGCCGTGCTGGCGAAGCTCACGCAGCAGTTGCGGCGCAAGTGACGGCCGCCGTTGGGTTCCCGCGTTCAGGCGGTGTTTCGAAAACACTCACCGGCTGAAGCCGGGACTCCAACGATCGCTCGCCCGCCCCCTGTCTCTCCGCCAGAGGTAGGGAAAGGCGTTTGTAACGCTGAATTCGTGTTCTGCCCCCGGCACAGCCCGCACGGCAGGCTTCCCCCTGCGTCACCCTCTCCCCATCCGTTGCGGAAATCGCAACCTTTCCCGGGGAATTGGCGATTTGCCCGCCGCGTCCGGCCGATAATGGAATAGATGGGCTGGACGAACACGTCGTCCCGGACAGGGAGTTCCACGATGGAACGCGGAATCAACGTCGTCGCTCTCGTCAAAGACGCGGAGCGCTACATATTTCTGTACGACAACGAGAGCGCTCCGGCGCTGATGCAGACTTTGGGCCGCTTTGCCGGCGACCCCGACCTCAGCTTCTCGTGGTACGACGCCGCCGTCCTCAGCCAGAAAGTCCGCCGGCTGAACCGCGAGGCCGACGACGAACGCGCGCCCCACGTCCGGGCTCCGCGCGCGTCACGGTGAAATTTTCGCAGGGCACCGCAATCGACTGCAGGACGGCCGTCCAGGTCATTCCGGACTCCGTGGGAGGCCGTCCCGCTTGATTTTTCCCCCATGCAAGCCGCCGTCGCCGCCTTTCTGCAATATCTCAAGATCGAGCGGAACTGTTCGCCGCTGACGATCAAGTCGTATGGCGAAGACTTTGGCAGCATCCTCGAATACTTCCGCGATTTTGGCGGCGGCATCCCCGCTCCTGGCAATGTCACGGTGGCCGCGTTGCGCGGCTACGTCGCCTACATGCATGAGTGCGACTATTCTCGCAGCACGATGGCCCGCCGCCTGGCGTGCCTGCGGAGCTTTTTTCGCTACTGCTGCCGCGAAAAACTCGCCGCCACCAATCCGGCCAAGGCACTCCGCACGCCCCGCGCCGGGCGGCGTCTGCCGCACTTTCTTTCGACCGAGCAGGTGGCCCGGCTCTTAGAAGCCCCCCCGGCCAACCAGCCCTTGGGGCTGCGCGACCGGGCGATTCTGGAGACGCTGTATTCGGCCGGCTTGCGCGTCGCCGAGCTGGCGAGCCTCAACGTCGAAGACTGGGACCGCGACGCCGACATCCTGCGGGTCGTCGGCAAGGGACGTAAAGAGCGGGTGGCCCCGGTCGGCCGCTACGCCGCCCAAGCCCTTACCCGCTGGCTCGAAGTCCGTTCGCCCGACCCGACCGCACCCGCGCTCCAGCAGGGGGCCATGTTCCTGAACAAACGCGGCCGGCGTCTGACCACCCGCAGCGTGGGGCGGTTGCTCGAAAAATACATCCGCCAGACCGGGCTCGACCGCCTGACGACCCCGCACACGTTGCGGCACAGCTTGGCTACGCACCTCCTCGATGGCGGCGCCGACCTGCGCAGCGTTCAAGAACTGCTCGGGCACAAAAGCCTGACGACCACGCAGATCTACACGCACGTCAGCACCAAGCGCCTGCGGGATACCTACGAAAAGGCCCATCCCCACGCCAGGGGCCGAGGCAAGTAAACTGCTCGCCCCCTCCGTTGGGCAGATCTCCAACGTGCCCGTGCTGGCATGACGTTGGACGACCTGAGAAGGTCGTCCAACTTGATCACGACCGGACCGTTCAAACCGTGACGTGCATCCGTCAAACGGGAGAGAGAATTCGCGATTTTCTGCCATTGCCACAAAACCTTCCTTCGATTACTCTCCGCCGCCTTCTGTCGTAGGCGGAGGGGCCGATCCCGCAAATCGGCCGCTCCCCGGAAGGCAGCCGTTTGGATGGAGTCCGAACGGTTCAGACCCGTCCGGCGATGTTTCCGTCCGGCAATGCCGCAGAACCAGCGCCGATCACGACAGACATGGAGGTTGTTCGCGATGCAAGGCTCCGCCAGCGGGCCCCTCGGGGCACTGTTGTTGATTGCCCCTCTGGCCGCGATTCCCGTCTTCGCCATTGTTGGAGTCCCCCAGTTCGCCCCGGTCGCCGCCTCACCGTCGGATGACGATGAATTCGCCGACCTGGGCGATTCGACCGCGTCTCTCGAAAAGGTACCGACGGAGTCACCCGCCGACAGACAGGCGAAAAGCCGGTCAACCGACGACCTCTTCGCGCCGCTCCCGGATTCGTCGCCGCGCCCCGACCCGGTCGCGTCCCCCGCGGAACCCGGCCGGCAATTCGCCGACGGACGTGAAGTCCCCGGTCGCCCGCGCAACGCGGCCCAGCCTCTTCCCCCTCCCGACGCCCTCGACAATTGGGAGATCAGGTCGGGTACGGGGCCGGTTGCGGTCCCGAAAGTCATGAACGAAGTTTCCGCGGCGACGGGCAAGTCCCCCCGCGCAGGCGGCGATACATCGGATGAACTCCAGATCCCCAGTGACGAGCCGGACGAAGGCCGGGTCGCTCCCGAAGGCTTCACCCCCGACTTGCTTAAGCCCGAACCCGATCGTCCGCGCGGCACGGGCCGTTCCATGGAGCGAGAGGTCGTCTCGAAATCGCCGGACCAACGGCTCGATCTAGGGAAAAACCGGCCCTCGGATTTGGGCGGCAGTGCGTCGCAGACGCCCGAATTGCCCGCCGGCATGATGTCCGAGCAGTCGGGTTGGCAGGCCGCCGCCCGCCGCCTGAAAGAACTCGGCATCCGCAAATATCGACTTGAATCGCAGATTGAAAACCAGACGTTCACGTTCATGTGCACTTTCACGTCGCAGGACAACGCGCGCATTGTACGGAAATTCGAAGCTGAAGCTGACACGCCGCTGGAAGCAGTGCAACAGGCACTTGAGCAGATCGACGACTGGCGGGCCCGCGGCAGCAGCGACAAGATTGCCGCACTGCCGCAGGAGGATTAGCCATTCTTGTAGGACGGCCCTTCCGGGACGTCAAAAATGCCAGGCGACCTGGAAGGACCGTGCGACATTCAATCTCTCCATGCTGCACGCGAAATCTCCCGGTGCGGATTTGTGAAATGGACCACTGTGCGGCCGGGCACTGGCAGTCGCATCCGCCACCTAAAATGCATGATCGACCGCTCTCAGGGAAACTTTGACGCGCTGCCAGGCGGCTGGCGATCGCCTCGCCCGAGTCTGGCAGCCAGGCAAAACCCGGCGCCGCCGGGCGTTCTCTGGTCGTGGCGATCGCGCGGCGCAGCGCGTGAGCTCCCTGGCGACGCTGGAACCCTCTCTGTTGCCTGCCGACGGACTTCCAAGATGGCCCGGCTCGAGGCCGTCCTGCTCGTCGCCGACGCTCCGCTCTCGC
Source organism: Deltaproteobacteria bacterium (assembly GCA_050257335.1). Lineage (GTDB taxonomy): Bacteria > Planctomycetota > Planctomycetia > Planctomycetales > Planctomycetaceae > JACQFH01. Next base: position 7,319 of record JBLMWR010000091.1, read on the forward strand.
CGCGCCGCCTCGCCCAACTGGCGACCCTCGCCGACGCCACCGAAGCCCGCACCCTGATCAACCGGCTGAACGCCGCCTTTGAACAGACCGGCACCCCGTTTCGGGTTGAACGCGTCGCCGCCGGTTATCGCCTCTTCACGCTCCCCCAGTTCGCCTTCTGGCTGGGAAAGCTGCACCACCGCGAGGCCGAACTGAAGCTCTCGCCCCCGTCGATGGAGACGCTGACGATCATTGCCTACCGCCAGCCCATTACTCGTGCCGACATCGAAGCGATCCGGGGCGTGCAGTGCTCCGAGATGGTGAAGCAGCTGATGGAGCGGGGCCTGGTGCGGATTGGCGGCGAAGACGATTCGCTGGGGCGTCCATTTCTGTATGAAACGACGCGCCGGTTTCTGGAAATTTTCGGCCTGCGCGACCTTGAAGAGCTCCCCCTGGCCGCCAAACTCCGCCGCCCCGGCGGGACGGCGGTGACACCCGCGCCCGGGCCCGAAACCTCTACCGTGCTTCCCGCGACGTCACCAGAATCCATAACGCCTGTTGAAGAACCTGTTTGATCGTCAACCGTGAAAAACCCCGGACTTACGTCCGGGGCTCGCCGGTCTTTGGTGTCGGTGGCGCTCATTCGCTGTTTTCCGCCGCGAGCGGCGGATGCAAGTCCTCTGGTGGCACCACGCGTCTCCCGGAGCCGCGCTACGACGCCTCACTTCGCCGCCTTCAAGATCGCCTGCTCGTCGAAGACGGCGTGATTGATGACCGTGCGCGATGCGGAGGTATACACGACGTGAATCTTGCCGTCCTTCGTCTGGATCGCAAACGGATACGCCGCCGTGTCGCCCTTTCGGTTCACGATGTCTCGCTTGTACGCGTACGTCTTGTCGTCGTCGGTGGAAATCGACACAGTGAGCGGCATGCGATCGCTTTTGCTGTCGTTGTAGACCAGTAGCAGGTGCCCGTTCTGCAGCCGGATGAAATCGGCGGCAGAGTTCGGATTGGGGAATGGCGAGTCCTTCCCCTCGCTCCAGGTGAATCCGCCGTCGCGCGATTCGCTGCGCACCAGCCAGCCGTCCTCCTGCCCGTCGTAACCCCCTCCGCGGCGCGAATAGGCCACGAGAAAGTCATCCGTGATCTGGACGACCGCGGGCTGGAGGTTCCCGATCCGCGATTTCACGCGGTTCGTTGCACTCCATTCCCCGGTTTTCGCATCCCGGCGGAGAAAGAGGGACGTGGTGTCGGCCCCCACCTTCTCCCGGTCGTCGCCGGTCTCGTGATAGATCGGAAGCAGGTAGTCGCCGTTTCGTAGAACGATGGGCGCGGCACGAACCATCGTCCCTTTCTCGAAGCTGAGCATGTCCGAGTCGGACCACGTCCGTGCGCAGTCCTGCGAGATCTTGAACTTGATTCGCGAATCGGACCAGGTGTCGCCATAGCGGGTGATATAGAACAGCCATACGACTCCGTCTGGAGCCTGCCAGACGACGGCGTTTCCGTCGGTGCGGAAAGGCGTGTCGGCAATGACGACCGGGCGCGTCCAATCCTTCGCCCCTCTCGGGAGCCGGGAGCCATACACGGCCGTATCGGTGGTATATTCCCCCGAGCCGCCGTAGTAGGCGATGTACAGGTCGCCGTTGGCAAGTTCAGCCAGCGAGGCGGGATGCTTGTACTTCGTCAGCATCTCGGGACCGATAACGCGCTCGATGACGACGTCGTCGTCGGCCGCGATTGCGGACGTGGCGAATGCGAGCAGCCCCAGGACAGCGGAGATGGGCACCCACGAGGGCCGTTTCATCTGGCGTTCCTTTGTGTCGTCTGGAAATCGTCATGGCAATATAGCCGAAATTCTGCGAGTTTGGCCACTCGCGCGTCGTGGAGCAGGTTTCCATCTTGCTCCACGGAACCAATCCCTTTGCCGAACTGGCGAAACGCTCTACAATGCTTGAAAAAGGGGACAGCACCATGAACGATTGCCATCGGGCTTCTTCCTGCGATCCCTCGTCCCAGAGGTCAGACCGCGCTTTTCTTTGGGCCGCCTTCACCGCGGCGATCGCGATCGCCGCAGGATGGCAACTGGCCCGGGTTCCGGCGTCCGCGCAGTCGCGAGATCGCTTTTCCGAAGCCCGCAACCGGATGGTCGACGAGTACCTCGTCAAGGAGGGGATCAAGAACCCGGCGGTCATCAAGTCGATGCGGACGGTGCCGCGGCACCTGTTCGTCGCGCCGGCGATGCGCGACCAGGCCTACTTCGACCAGGCCATCGCCATCGGGCAGAAACAGACGATTTCGCCCCCCTTCATCGTGGCTTACATGACTGAGACTCTCGACCCGCAGCCCACCGACACGGTACTCGAGATCGGCACGGGGAGCGGGTACCAGGCGGCCGTGCTGTCGGGGCTCGTCAGAGACGTCTACACCATCGAAATTGTCGAACAGTTGGGCAAGAACGCGGCCCACGTGCTCAGAGAGCAGAAATTCAACAACGTCCATTGCAAAATCGGCGACGGATTCAAAGGGTGGCCCGAATATGCCCCCTTCGACAAGATCATCGTCACCTGTTCGCCGGAAGACGTCCCGCAACCCCTCATCGACCAGTTGAAAGATGGGGGCAAGATGATCATCCCCCTCGGCGAG
>JBLMWR010000092.1:0-4311 GCA_050257335.1 Deltaproteobacteria bacterium
TCAAGAGGCTGGGTCTTCACTACACGCCGCTTTGGCGCGATCCACTACAGAAAACGGCCGGAATTTGTCGCGTTGGCAGTCGAAAATCGCCAATTTTCTTCAAGACGTGCGCAAGATAGGCCAGGCGCGCCTTCTTCCCCCCCGCGATCCGCACGAACTCGTCATAAACGGCGTCAGGCAGATCCCCCCCGCCGGCGATGACCAGGCTCCCCGTTTTTTTCGCCGCACCCTCCGGAAGGCCGAAGACGTTGTCGGCCGGGCGTTCCTGGCCAAGAGAAACGGAAGTCGCCAGGGCGGCCAGAATGCCGCCGACGAGACAGCGACTCGTTCGCATGTTCGTGTTCCGAAAGAGATCTCAGCGATTGACGGGTAAACCGATGGGCCGGGGGATTCGGCAGGCCGTTCCCGCATCAATTCTCGACAAACCCGATGAGCCGGGCAAGAGGAAATGTCGCGGCATGGCGCCTCCGATGATTGCGTGCCGCCGCAGGGAATGGGGCGCGCCGTGGCGGAGGCATGGGAACAATTCACCAAAATTTCGGTGCACCTTTCGGCAGCAACCGCCCGCAAGCTCCTGAAGGGGGCCGGTCTCGTCATCGACACTTTCGACAACTCGGCGTCGCGCCGGCTCGTGCAGACCTTTTGCGCCGAAAACGCCCTCGCCTGTCTGCACGTCGGCCTGTTCGCCGATTACGGCGAGGTCATCTGGAACGAGCAGTACCGCGTTCCCGGGGATGCGGCGGGAGACGTCTGCGATTATCCGCTGGCCCGCAATCTCGTCATCCTCACCGTGGCGATCGCGTCCGAGATCCTGCTGCGGTCCCTTCTCGAAGGGGACCGCGAGAACTGGTCGATTACGCTGCGCGACTTCGCCGTGCGGCGGCTGGAAGCGGGGGCGTAACGTCGATCGTTACTCGAGCTGGTCGGTCGAATCGGGGGTGGCGGGGCCGACTGCGTGTTTGGCCTGGCCGTTGCTGACGATCGTTCCCGAGCCGCCCGCCTCGGGGGGGACGGCGGCCATTTCTTCGCCGGGGGATCTCTCCAGCCAGGCCTCGACTTCGGTCGTCGGGAGCGAGGGGACGGCCAGCACCGCGGCAGTGCCCCGCTTCTTCCGCGTGATGCGCCAGACCGAGACGATGATCAGCGCCGCCAGCAGAATGGCCGCGCCGATGGCGATCATCGCCAGCAGCCCCTCCTGCCGCGCCTGCGCCAGCGTTTTCCCGCTTTTAACGGCCTTCACCCGGCCGATCAGCAGGGGCGCCCCGCGCACTTTGCCGTCTTCCGACGGGTACTTGAGCGCCTTGAGAAAGTAGCCGACAAATACTGCTTCCGACGAGGCATCGGCTTTAACGGGTATCCCGGGCGGCAGCTCAGCGACGGCGACCGTGTAGGGATTGGACTTCGACTCGTCGGTTGTTCCCCACAGTTCGTAAACCGTCTTGACGCCGGCGGAATTCGGCTTGTCCTGCTCCCATTCCACGACCCGCCGGACGTGCAGACGCAGGCGGATCAGCTCGCCACGGTGTTTTTTCGCCTCATCGAATTTGGGGATGTCGCACAGCTTGACGAAGGGGACGTCGCGTCTGGCACGCTCTTCAAGCTCGGCGAACGAGCGGCTGCGGGCCCACCGCATCAGCCGCCAGTAGGCAAACATGTCGGGCGTCGTCAGGCCCTCGCCGTCGTCAATCGCCTCGAACTCCTTCTGCGCCAAGTCCATTTCGACCGCGTCGTCATCGGCCGTGCCGGGAATGACGGTTTCCGTCCAGGTCGTTTCTTCCTCAGCCGACTTTTCCGTCTCTTTGGCGGAGGCCGGAAGCTTCGCCTCGACTGCATGCCCTGCATTCGCGGTGCGGGACCGTTCGCGCAGGTTGTAAATCGTCAGGCCGATCAGGATCAGGGCGCTGACCATCGCCACCAGTCGAAAGCGGTAACCGGGGGGAAACAGCGACGGCCGGGGGACTCGCGATTGCACAGGCATGGCCTCTCCTTGACTATTTCTCCCCCAGTTCGACGAAGCTGATCTTGTTCACCGGCTTGCCGTCGGCCATCTTCTGCTTGGTGCAGACGTCGATGATCTTCATCAGTTCGCCGTAATCGAGCGTCTTGCCGACGCGCAGCAGCACCTGCTCGAACGTCCCTTCGATGGCGAAGACGTCCTTGAGGCGCCGGTCGAGCGTCCGGAGACGGCCACCGTCAAGCGGGCCGTCAAACAGCTTCGCCAGCCCCACCGTCATCGAGGCCACCTGGCCGTTCGGGGCCGAGACGATCGTGATCGTCAGGGTCTTGGCGGCGGCCATTCCGGGGCCGTTATCGGGCTCCTCCTGCTTCGCCTCGTTCTGCTGGGCAATGGGGACCGGCGGAGGGAGATTCAGGTTGATCTGCCCTTCCACCGGGTTGGGCTTGAAGGTGAGGATGAAAAACGCCAGGAGCTGGAAGGCCATGTCGAGCATGGCCGCCAGGTTCAGCGTCACTTCTTCCTGCTGCGGGCGCTTGCGCTTTTGCCGTCTCATGATTTGGCCTCCGCCGCCCGGTTCATGGCCCGCAGCGCGAACTTGCGATACCCGTGCTTCTGGCACTCGGTCAGCACTTTATTCAACAGGTCGAACGACGTCTTCTGGTCGGCCCGAACGACGACCAGCGTAGGCAGCTCATCTCCGGGATTGATCTTCTTCCCTTCCTGCTGCTCCAACTTCTTGCGGGCGAAGGCGGCCTCCTTCTTGAGAAACGTCTCGGCATCCACGGTCTGACCGGTCACCCGCAACTGACCCTTGTTGTTGACGTTCAAGACCATCAGGTCTTCGGTCTGGGTCTCGACCGGGCGCGCCGAGCCGACGACCGGAAGTTTCAGTGACATATCCAGCGCCGCGGCCTGAAAGTTGATCACCAGCATGAAGAACGTGATCAACTGGAACACCATATCGAGGATCGGCGTCAGGTTCGGCTCAGCCTGTTCTGACGAATGGATCGAAGCGCTCATGATTTTTTCTCCGAAGCGAAATCATACCGACCGTCGGGGACTCGCCGGGCGGACTACGTGCGTGCGGGGGCCGCCGGTGCCGGGGCCTGCGGCGCCGGTTTGCTCTTCATGGCGTTGTACAAGCGCCGCACGAAGGCGTCAGCATCGAGCATCGCCGCCGCGCTGAACGCCGAAATCCGGTTGCGGAACAGGGCAAAGAAGTAAATGGCGGGGACCGACAGGGCGACCCCTTCGAACGTCAGCACGAGGGCTTCAGAAATGTTGCCGGCGACCTGGGCGGCCTTCAGCTCGGTCCCCGAAATGGCGATCGCCGAGAAGGCCCCGATCATCCCCTTGAGCGTTCCCAGAAGCCCGATCATGGGGCCCAGGGTCCCCAGCACGGCGAGCATGCTGATTTTCTTTTCGAGGGCGATCGAGTTCACTTCGCCGACCCGTTCCATCGCGTCGCGGGCCTCGTTGATTCCATTGGGAAGCTCGGCGATCCCCGCGGCGACGACCGTAGAGAAGTAAGCGGAGTCGGCCTTGATCCGCTTGTACAGCCCGGTGAAGTCGCGTGCCTGCAGGAGTTTTTCCCCCTCTTCCAGCACCTCCAGCGGAGTGAAGACCTCGGGGCGCAGCTCCATGAACATGCGGACGACGGTGGCCACGAAGTAAATCGAGAGGATCAGAAGAACCAGCCCGATGATCCCCGAGACCTCGATGATCCAGACGAGGAAGTTCTTTTCGCCCCCTTCCGCCGTTTCGGGCCCTCCGCCGCCGTTGGCCGCCTTCTGCTTTGGCGCGGCTTCGGGGTCATCGTCGGCAGCAGGATCCGCTCCTGCGTCATCCTGCGCAACGGCCGGCGGCGCGGTGGCCCACTGGAAAGAGAATATAACGAGACAGATCATCAGCCCCCACAGAATGGCTTGCAGGTGCGTCTTCATAATCAGAGGTCCTCGCGATGAACGGTATTCGGGCAAATTCACCCCTGCGTTCGACGACGAGCCGGCGCAGAGAAGACGGCCACCCGCCAGCGCCATTAAGGCGGCGGGGAGCGTCGGGACAACCACAGGGCAGGCGGCGACGATTCTCCACAAATCGCGAACGGCGACCTCGCACACTGCTGATCTTTCATCCTATCCGGAGTCGCGATTGATGGCAATATCCTGACCGGTCGGATTGGAATCTTCGGGGCACCTGTAGCGGGGGTCACTCCCAGACCCCGCGGTCTGTGCGCGCTATCGCTAACTGGGGCACGACCTGCGATTTCGGGCGAGATGCCGGGGAACGCAAGTCGGGTCAAACGTGATTTCATGGCTGACTTCGCGGGCGAAGTTAAGTGCCTTTCGGTCACG
>JBLMWR010000093.1:0-2879 GCA_050257335.1 Deltaproteobacteria bacterium
GGAACCAGAATGTCAAATATAAAGAAATCTACGTCGGGTATAAACGGCGGGAGGTTCCGGAAGGGCACATCGGATTTGCCCTTCCGGCAGTTCCTTACGTGGTCCTGGCGAGGGATGCCGTGCCAAAGAATGGCACAGCCAGGCTGCTCAACATGACCATTGCCGATTGGGAGAAGGAAATGGGTTTCCAGCCTTTCCGACGATGAGTGATTTTTCGCACCGAATCCGGCGGGACGGCTCGCCCCATACAGAAGCCGCGTCGCCCTGAAGGGGCATTGAGCGGCGTGACACCGAACCGGCGATCCTTGCCGGCCGCTCGCCAAAGGGCTCGAACTTTCCATGACGGAAGAGCGCGGCGAAGCCGGCTCCGATCGCCAGGACGCTGACGACCGTGGGGAGCATGCCGAGGACGGTCCGGAAGGTCCGTCCTGCCGTTCGCACGGTGTTCTCGATCAGGCAAATCGGCGAGAGGGGCACCGGGCCGCAGAAGCTTTCCCTTGCCGGCGCTTCGGGTTCGTATGCGTGCGGCGATTCAATGCATGCCGCCGGAAATGTAGAAGCTTTCGCCGGTGATCCAGGCGGAATCGGCGGAGGCGAGGAAGACGGCCATCGGGGCGACGTCCTGCGGTTGGCCGATCCGGCCGAGCGGAGTCTGCTGCTCCGTCTGCCGGCGGAAATCCCCTTCGGCGATCCCCGCGGTGTGGAGTCCTTCGGTCTCCACCATGCCCGGGTTGATCGAGTTGACGCGGACCTTGCGCGGGCCCAGCTCCTGAGCAAGCGAACGGGTGACGGCGTTCACGGCGGCTTTCGTCGCGCTGTACACCGAAGTGCCCGGGGGCGCCAGCGTAGCCACGACCGAGCTGATGTTGACGATGCTTCCGCCCTCCTTGCCGAACTGCTTCGCCGCTTCCTGAGACGCGAACAGCAGGCCCAGCACGTTGATGTCGAAGTGCTTATGAAAATGCTCGGCGGTCACATTTTCCAAAGGAGCGAATTCGTAGACGCCGGCGTTGTTGACAAGGACGTCGAGCCTGCCGAAGGCCTTCTTCGTCTCGGCGAACAGCCGTTCGATGTCGGGCTTCTTCGTCACGTTCGCGTGTACGGCGAGGGCCTTGCCGCCGTTGGCACTGATTTCGGCGGCGACCCGCTCGGCCCCCTCTTTACTGAATGAATAGTTCACAACGACAGCCGCTCCGGCGCGGGCCAGGTGTCTGGCGATCTCCGCCCCGATTCCCTTGGAGCCTCCGGTAACGACCGCGACTTTTCCTGCGAGTTTCTTCGACATGACCTGCTCCTTTCAGCTGGATTTGCCTGCGTTCTTACGGTTTGCCCGCGATCGCGAGCCGGGTTGTCGACTTGTCAGCTCGCTGTCACCGGTCACGGGGAATTACCGCGCGGCCGGCCGGGTCTTACACGCACAACCAAAACGAATTTAACCGCGGAAGACGCGGATACGCGCGGATGAGCCCGTTCACCCCGACCGTATTTATCTGCGCGTATCCGCGTCATCCGCGGTGCTTCTTTTTTTCGTTTTTTTAAATCGACAATCTTCGCGGCGCACGAAGAGTAGTACGAAACGCTCTGCCGCAGTTGATGTCCAGTTCGGGGGCCCGGGACGGAAAGAGAGGTATCCACAGATTTCTCAGGTTTTCGCAGAGTCGTCCCAGAGGTGTTTTGCCGAAGAGTGGTGCGAATGGTCGAGTTGCGGTTTCATGGATTTCCCCCTGTTTGCTCCCATACTTTTCGGACTGCACGGGGAAATACCGGGCCGTCAACCGAGGCTTACAGCAACCTTCGTTTTTTGCGCGGCGTGTAAGACCTGCGGGCGCGGCCGGTACAGACGGTAGTGGTGGCAAACGCACCCGGCAGCATGATTTTGCAAACGATGTCAACCCTTGTGAGCATTCCTCCGGAACCGGCCCCTCGACCACACGGTCGTGGCGGCGTATCATTACGGGCACCGCGCTCGAGGCGCGCCGTGATGATTGAATCCGCGGCTTTGATGGATCCATTCGGAAAACTGCATGCCTGTCGGCGACTCACCCCAGACCCGGGCCAGCCTGCTGGTGCAGCTCCGCGACGGCGGCAACCACGCCGCCTGGCAGGAGTTCATTGGCCTGTACGGCCCCGTCGTCTACGGCTTCGCCCGCAAGCGGGGCTTGCAGGACGCCGACGCGGCCGATCTGATGCAGGATGTCATGCGTTCGGTCTCCGCCGCGATCGGCCGGCTCGATTACGACCCGAGCCAGGGAACGTTCCGCGGCTGGCTGTTCACGATCACCCGCAACAAGATTTTCAGCTTCCTCTCCGCGCGCCGCATCCGGCCGCAGGGCTCGGGCGACACGAGGACGAATCGGCTGCTCGAAGAACACGCCGACGAGAACGACGGCTCCGACGCCTGGGAAATGGAATACCAGCGGCGGCTGGCCGCTCTGGCTATGGATCGCGTCAAAGGAGAGTTTCACGAGTCAACGTGGCGGGCGTTCTGGCTGACGGCGGTCGAAGGCCGTGCGGCGGCGGACGTCGCCGGCCAGGTCGGGCTTTCCCCGGGAGCCGTCTACGTCGCCAAGAGCCGTGTGCTGGCCCGCCTCAAGGAGGAAGTCGAGTCGCTGCAGCAGCAGGAAGACGGCTAGGTGTTCTCGAGAAAACCGCATGGATGCAAGCGCAAGACGTCAGAACTGGCAGAACGCCAGCACGAGAAGGAACTCACGCAAAGGCGCAAAGACACAAAGGAATTCCGATGTGAGTCCATCCGTGAAATCGTGGGACGTTTCCCGCGAAAGCCTGCATTACCTTGCCGCGAATACCAGGCGGAATCGCCGGGCCGGTTCACTGGAAGTCGCAGAATCCGGACTGCGCTCATGAAAACGAAAATCGCC
>JBLMWR010000094.1:0-2723 GCA_050257335.1 Deltaproteobacteria bacterium
ATCCACGCCCCCGCGAGGGGGCGAACAGCGGACCCGCAGGCCGGAGACGGGGAGGATCATGTTTCAATCCACGCCCCCGCGAGGGGGCGAACTCTTGACTTGTAAGATGATACCGCCGCGGCAGTTCGAACACCATTTCCGCGAACCAGGCGCGCCGGAGCACCAGGGTTTGTCAACCGGTGATCGCGACCGGCCTGAACTGTTTGTTGCAACGCTACTTGCGACATTCGCGAACCGCCGCGGCGTTCAATGCGCGCTCCGGGTTCGCGGAGCACCCATTGGCTCACTCAGACGATCAAGGGACCGTCAACGTCAAACGCAGGCTTCGTGCCGTGGTGCTCCACCCGCCGCTGCCAATTCGCGCCGAGATAGTAGAATCGGACGCTGTCTTCTTTCGGATCAACGATCTCGAGCAGCCGCCCCTTGCAGACGGTCCACTGGGCCGGGTCGACCTTCATCTCGAATACGGAATTCTGCACGCGTTGTCCGAAATCGAGGCAGGCCTTCGCCGCCTGACGCAGCCGACGGCGCCCTTCCGGCGTCGTCGTGCAGACGTCGTACGTGACCAGAACGTACATGCCGCGCCCCCTTTTTCATTTCCAGATAAACGGCGGATACGCGTCAAGGTCTCCGCGAAGCCGACGCGCCATCAGCCGCGCCTGCAGGTGGACCAGAAGCCCGACCGACGTCTTTTCCCCGAGGAACGGGTGGGTAATCGTCTCCTGCTTCCGCTGCTGATAGGCGACGAGGAGAGCTTTTCGGGTGGCGTCATCCATCAGGACGGCGCCGGTTTCAAGTGTCTTGAACCCGTCCGGGGCGACCTGACGCCGGTTGATGAGGGACAGCACGAGGCGATCGGCGAAGAAGGGGCGGAATTCCTCCATGAGATCGAGGGCCATCCCCGGGCGGCCGGGCCGGTCCCGATGCAAAAAACCGACAGCCGCATCGAGCCCCGTGGCCTCGCACGCCGACCGGACGTCGTGCGTCAGCAGCGTGTAGACGAACGACAAGAGCGCGTTGAGCGGATCGAGAGGCGGACGGCGGCTGCGGGTCGTGAAACGAAACGCGTCGCTGTTCGCCGAAATCAAGTCGTTGAAGACGCCGAAGTACGTATTTGCCGAGTCGCCCTCCAAGCCGCGCAGCCCGTCGAGCGTGCCGGCCTTGTCGAGGTTTTCGAGATCACCGCCGAGGCGCCGCGCCGCCGTCTGCAGGCGCTCGGCGCGCGCGGGATCGTCCGTGTCGCGCGCCCCGCGGAGCAGCACCGACCGGCAGTTGGCGATCTTCGCCGCGACGATCGCCTGGGCAATGTCAAGAGCCCCGGTCGGATCGTCGGCGAGGCGGTATTGTTGGCGGCGCAAGAGGACGTTCCCCGGCGTGAACCCCACGACCGCCGCCCGGAACCGCCCGTGCTGGCTGAGGAACGAAAGGGCGACTCCCGCCTCGGCACAGGCACCCATCAGAATCGGACTGCAACCAATGCGCCCGAAACAGACGATGCCGTCCAGATTGTGGAGCGGAACGCGCAGCCGAGTGTCTTTGCCGACGCGGACCGCGACCGCCTGCCCGTCTTTGGAAAGGTACGCCCCGTCGGTGGTAACGAACAGTGTGTTGAGGTGGGTTTTCATCGCTCTTCATCCGTCGAGGGTCCGCTGTTTGCGAGAACTGCGGCGAGCGCCTGGCGGACAAAGCGGCTGGCCGAACGCGTGGGAGCGACGGCATCGGGGAGGCAGATGGGAAGGAGCGAACAGGTGTCGCACTTCGGTTCGCGCCGGGCCGGCGGCGTGCGCCCCCGGGCGATCAGGGCATGCAGCCTCACAGCAGTCTCGCGCGTCGACGCCCTCAAAGCCGCGTCGAGCGGCACTTCGAATCGCCGGCGTTTCGCCCCGTAGAAGAGCTCACCGATCTCGATGGAGACGCCGAGCATCTCTTCCAGACAGAGCGCCTGGGCGCAGAGCTGGACTCGGTCGCAGTCATTGGATTTCGGTTTCCCGCGTTTGTACTCGACCGGCGTCACGCGCCAGTGCGCAAGGTCGCCCGGTGCCGCACTGCGGAGCAGCGCCGCGAGGGTGCTTGCTGACAGATCGCAGCCGGGGGGAGGCTGCCAGAGGACGACGTCGGTCTGGCCGACTAGCCCCAGCTCGCGACTGCGAATGGGAAGCCCGCGGGTGATGCGGACTCCGTCGCGTGTTTCCGGGGGCGCGTCGTGCGCCTTTTGATGGAGCTGCCGCCCCTCGGCGGTGAACTGGTTTTCGACCCAGACGCGTTCGAGATGAATCAGCGCGCACTGCCGCTCGCAGAACAGCAAATGCTGCAACGCCGACAGCGGCAGAAGCTCGTCTTCCGTGTAGGGCATGCGATGAACTGCCTCGACCGGTTGACTCGGGCCAGCACGGCCTTTCGGGGCTTGTTCTTCATTTACGTCGGACAAGGAAAGCGCGGCAGGACGCGGGCGCCGGCTTAAACGCGCTCGTGCAATGTTACATCCAACGGAAGATCGTCCCGGTTTACTGTGACCTGATAGTCGCTGAACTTCCGGGATGCCCTACTCGGGTCGACCGATCGGACGTCAACCAAATCGAAGAGCTTTCGCGCTGGCGCATTTCCAAGCGCACTCTCATGTTCGAAGACGAATAGTTTGCACGTTCCCATTTCGCCCCTGGCGGCGGAGTGGTCGTGCTCGAACATCTGCTCCAGCGCCACGAAGAGCAATTCCAGATCATCAC
>JBLMWR010000095.1:0-4592 GCA_050257335.1 Deltaproteobacteria bacterium
CGGCGATGCTCTGCCCACGGAGGAAGAGGCGACTCACGACGGAGTCGGTCACGCCGTAGCGCCACCCGCAGCCGCCGAAATCGGCGCCGAACCCGAGAGTACGGCGCCGCCAGCCGAGGGAAAGCCAGATCACGACCCGGAAATTCCGTCGAACGCAGCCGGTGGTCAGGCGGCAACCGCTGTTGCGGAACGTGCTGCGCCTTACGAAATCACCGGCTTCGCGCCGGGTGTCGAGGAAGAGATTTTGCGGTTCGAACAACGGGCGTGGCCCGAGCGGAGGCAGAACGGGGTTCTGCCGCGCTGGAACTGGCTGCACATCGAATCGGCCCGGCGCCTGGCGATCGATCCGCGAGTCTGGCTGTACCGCGAAGGTGACGCGGTAGCGGCCCACGCCGGCGCCGTCCCGGTGAAGCTCAAGATCGGAGGCGACGAGCAGCTCGCCGCGTGGGTGCGCGCCGCGGAGCTCCCCGAACCCAGCCGCCATGAAACGGCCGGCTCCCGCCTGATGGTCCGGGCCGGCGAAGAACTCCCCTTCAGCCTGTCTCTGGTCGAGTCGGAGCGAATGCGTGCGATCCTGCTGCAATTGGGCTGGGTCCAGGTCTGGCAGCTCGAAACGTCGGAACTGATGATTCATCCGGATGCCGTGCTGCAGGGGAAACACGCCGGGAAGGCGACGCTCGCCGAGTGGGGCTGGCGCGCGACGACCGCCGTCCGGACCCTCTTCCAGCATCGCGCCCGCCTCGACGTGCAGCAGGTCGCTCGATTCGGAGAGCGCCACGACGAGCTGTGGCGAGTGACATCCAACGACGTCGCCTGCGGCGTCGTACGTGACGCTTCGTACCTGAACTGGAGGTATGTCGATCAACCGGCAGTCGAGGTCCTGCGGCTGGAGATCGTCGATGGGAATGCGCTGCGGGGTGTCGTCGTGCTGACGTTTCGCGAGGCGACCGCGGCCTATCCGTATCGGCACGCGGTTCTCTCCGATCTCGTTGCCCCGCTCGCGGATGCCGATCTCCTCTCGCAACTCTTTCAGGTGGCCGGCACGGCCGCCGCGGAACGCGATGCCGACGCCCTGCTGTGCGAGCATGCCGGACAGCCCCTGACGCGCGCGCTTCGGCAGTACGGCTTCCTGATGCGCGACCCGGGTCGGTTCCTGATGGTGAATCCGGGACAGTTGACGCCGGAATGGCGCTCCGTAGTCCTTACCGGCAAGGACTGGCTGATTACGCCGGGGGATGCGGACCTGTAGTCGGGCAACTCCGCGACCGGAGCGGACGGGACGTCGCACCTGGGTGCGACCGGAATGCAACGCGGTACACCCACGGTCGTTCCGCACGGACGTCTTGACCGGCTGCTCCGCGAGTGGTCTACTGACGCTTACCAGCGGGCGTCTCGATCATTCCCAAAGCCGGAGCAGGTCATGGCCAGGTCCCAGCGATGCAACGACACCCGCTCGCAAACCTCGTTCTCGCGGCGGCAGTTCCTGAGATCGTCGATCGCCGCCGCCGGAACGGTCGCGCTCGGAGCGCCCGCCGTCCTCAGCGCGGCCGGCGGCAACGACAAGCTGAACATCGCCATCATCGGAGCGGGAGGGCGCGGGGCGGCAAACACCGCCGGCGTGGCGTCCGAAAACATCGTGGCCCTCTGTGACGTCTCCGAGCCGAATCTCGGGCGGGCAGGAGAAAAGTTTCCGAAGGCGCGGCGGTTCACCGACTTTCGCAGGCTGTTTGACCACGCGCAAGAATTCGACGCCGTCGTCGTCAGCACCTGCGAGCACACCCACGCCTTCGCGACCCTGGCCTCGCTGCAGCTCGGCAAACACGTTTACTGCGAAAAGCCCCTGACGCACAACGTCTGGGAAGCGCGGCTCATCCGTGAGAAGGCGGCGACGTCGAAAGTCGCGACACAGATGGGAATTCAGATTCACGCCGGCGACAATTACCGCCGTGTCGTCGAGCTGATTCAGGCGCAGGCCATCGGACCGGTCCGCGAGGTGCACGTCTGGGTCTCGCGGGCGTGGGGCTGGCATGCCACCGAAGAGGACGCCCGCAAGCACGGCGACATCGTCACGCTTCGCGAACGGCCCGCGGGCACGGACCCCGTACCCGCCGGGCTCGACTGGGACTTGTGGCTGGGGCCGGCGAAAAACCGGCCGTTCAACAACGTCTACGTGCCGGGGCCCAAGTGGTATCGCTGGTGGGATTTCGGTAACGGCACGATGTCGGATCTGGGAAGTCACTGGAACGATCTGCCCTTCTGGGCCCTTAAACTTCAGGCTCCGCTGACGGTCTCCGGCGAAGGTCCCCCGCCGCATCCCGAGCTCGCTCCGGCCTCGATGCAGGCGACCTACGAATATGGTCCTCGCGGCGAGATGCCCGCCGTGACGCTCACCTGGTATCAAGGGGTCAACAAACCCGAGGTATGGTCGAATGGCGGAATCCCGCGCTGGGACAGCGGGGTTTTGTTTGTCGGCGACAAAGGGATGCTCCTGTCCGACTACGGCAAGCACCTGCTGCTCCCCGAGAAGGAATTCGCCGGCTTCGAGTACCCGGAACCGTCGATTCCCAGGTCGATCGGCCACCACGCCGAGTGGATCCACGCCTGCAAAACCGGGGCTCCGACAACCTGTAATTTCGAATACTCGGGCTGGCTCACGGAAGCCAACCACCTCGGGAACGTCGCCTACCGGACCGGCAAGAAGCTCGAATGGGACCCGGCCGCCCTGCGCTGTCCCAACGCGCCGGAAGCCGATCGGTTCCTGCGCCGCGAGTACCGGGACGGATGGAGCCTGAGCTGACCGTTCGTAGTACCGCCTTCAGAGGGTGTGTGCCGCGTCAAGGATGAGGTTTTGATGATTTCCCATCGAGCCGGATGCCATCGCAGCGATCATCCCCGAGTCGGCCGCCGCGACCTCTTGCAGGCCGGAACGCTGAGCCTGTTCGGAATGGGGCTGGCCGACCTGTTGCGGCTGGAAGCGCAGGCAGTCACGCCCGCGGCATCGAAGGCTCGGGCGAAGTCGGTGGTCTTCATTTTCCAGTCCGGCGGTCCCTCGCAGCATGAGACTTTCGATCCCAAACCGGACGCTCCAGACGGAGTTCGCGGCGAATATGGTGCCATGCAGACGCGGCTTCCGGGCGTCCAGTTCTGCGAGCATCTGCCGCGGCTCGCGCAACGGGCCGATCGGTTCGCGATCGTCCGGACGATGCATCATCCCGCCGACCGCCAGTTCCGCAACGAGCACAGCAGTTGCCATTACCTTCTGCACACCGGCGCGACCGAAATGCCGCCGGGAGACACGAACGCGACGATCACGCAGCCGCGCCCGGGCCGGGTCGAATGGCCTTCGATCGGCTCGCTGATCGCGTACGCGGTTCCGCCGAATCCCGCGAGCGTCCTGCCGCCGGTCGTCGAACTGCCCCGTGCCAACAACATGACATATCCCGGACACGGGCCCGGCCTCCTGGGACCAAGGTACACGAAATGGGGCGTGGACCTCTCCCCGCCGTGCAAAGCTCCCGATCCGGCCGGTTCATGTCCGAATTGCTTCAGCCACGACGACCCCAATGACCCCGAACGGGCTCCCGGCAAAGGACCCAAAGCGTGGTGGGACAACTCGAGTTGCCGGCAGGCCGATTTCCACCTGCCCGATCTGGCCGGCGCGGGACTGGCGATCCCACAAGTCGAAAACCGGATGGCTCTGCTCGCACGCCTCGACGATTTGCGTCGCGGACTGGATTCCGCCGCTCGCTCCCGTGCGCTCGAGGCCTGGGACGCGTACCGCCAACAGGCGATGCGGATCCTGATGGCAGGCCGTCCCGGCAAGCAGAATCCGTTTGACCTGACACAAGAGCCCGACGCCATCCGCGATCTCTACGGGCGCGAAGAATGGGGCCAGGCATTTCTCGTAGCGCGGCGACTGGTCGAAGCGGGCGTGCGGATGGTGCAGGTCAACCTGCGCGGTTGGGACACGCATCAGAATGCTTTCCGGGATTTGAAAGGCAAATTGCTCCCGTCACTGGACCGTTGCCTGAGCGGCTTTCTCGACGATCTCGGCGACCGCGGCCTGCTCGAAGAAACGCTGATCGTCATGTGCGGCGAAATGGGGCGCACCCCGAGAATCTCGCCCATCGCCGCGGGCGGCAAAAATGCGTCAGGCGAGATCTTCACGCCTGGCAGGCACCATTGGGGGGACGTCTTTCCCTGTTTTTTTGCCGGTGCCGGAGTCGGCGCAGGGCAGGTCGTCGGCCAGACCGACCGCGAGGGGGGACTGCCCGTCAGCGACGCTTACACCCCTGCCGACCTGGCCGCGACAATTTTTCATTTACTCGGAATCGACCCTCACGCGGAATTCCACGACACGCTGGGGCGGCCGTACCGCATTTATCTCGGCAACCCGGTTCGACCGCTCATCGGATAGGAGCGGCGTTTGCATCGAATCCGTCGTCTCACGCGCTCGGCATGCTGCGTGGCCCTAGTGCTTTGTCAAAGATAAAAGTTAGGTTGTAGCCACGCTCGCCAGAGCGTGGGAAAGCATCGAATACAGACTCATCCCCCACGCTCTGGCGAGCGTGGCTACCCGAAAATCAAGGTTT
>JBLMWR010000096.1:0-3142 GCA_050257335.1 Deltaproteobacteria bacterium
ATCGCCTTGCCCGATGCGGAGACGGCAAGGCGCTTTCCGTCGGGCGAGAACACCAATGCCTGGGGAATTCCGTCATCAAGATTTACCTGCATGACCACGTCGCCCCCGTCGGTTTCCAGGACGGTCAAGATTGCGCCGTGGATGACGGCGAGTCGTTTTGCATCGCTCGAAAAGACCGCTGTGATCCTGAGAAGCAGGGGGGGACGCTTTTTGTCAGGTTTCAGCGGGCGTAACTCAGCGGGACCCAACTCGCGGCGACTCAACAGCTTACCGGAGCCGACGTCCCATTCAGTGAACTGGCAATTGTCTTCCCAGGCGAGAAATCGACGGCCATCCGGAGTGAACGTGACGGTCAACGACCTGCCCCGCGCGCCCTCAATTCCGGCAGGATATTGGCGCAGCGGCCCCTCTGCCGTAGTGTCGCACAATCGCAGGTCGTCTCGGTCGAGAATTCCGATCAGCCGGCCGTCGTGGGACATCGCCGATTCGGGCCAGGTCAGATTCGAAAGGATGCGTCGCTGCCGGCCGACGGCACCATCCCAGATGCGAACCGTGCCGTCCGCACCTGTTGTGATCGCGACACGTCCCTCCGGGCCGAGGTGCAGCGATCGGATCCAGGCTTCGTGGCCTTCGAACCGGGACGTGGGGGCCGTCCCGTCTTGCAGGTTCCAGATCTTGATAGCGCTTTGAATTCCGCCGATCGCCAGCCATTTTGCATCATGCGACAGGGCGATCCTGGCGGGAGACATGCCATCCGTATCGATTTCGCGTACGATTGTTCCATCGGCAATGTTCCAGACGTGCACGACGCAGCGTTTGCCGTTCCACACCGGCGCCACGAGCAGCTTGTTGTCGTCACTAACGGCCAGCGTACGGACCGAGATGGCCTCTTTCCTGGCGTTGGACAAAGTGCGAATCACTTCGCGCGACCGCACGTTGCGGACCACGATCTCCGACCGTCCGTTTTCCGGTCCCTCCAGCAACATTGTCCCATCGGGGGAAAACGCCAACGTTTCAATCCGCCGGTTCCGGCCGATTTCGATCGGCTCTGCAGGTTTTTCAGACTGCCAGCTCCATAAGTACAGCCCTTTGTAATCTGCCACCGCTAACAATTGCCCGTCGGGCGAGACAACAAGTGCGGTCGTTCCGGATCCGGGGACCTCGTCGTTCGATGACTTGAAGCCCGTCTCCAGGTCCACTGTCGTCATCGTCGTTCCATGCTGCATGCGGAAAACCAGCGTCCGGCCGTCCGGCGTCAGGTCGAATGCTTCGTCGTTTGTGCCTTCGCGAACAACGCGCTGTCGCAGGTCGCCGGACTTCAGATCCCAGATAAGTGCGGTCAACAGCATTTTTCGGCCGGAAGGGTCGAGTTCGAATCCCGTCGTGATCGCGGCGCGTCGATCGGGTGTCAGGCGCATCTCCTGGATCCACTGCGGGCTCGTGTTGATCTCGCGCAGCCGCCTTCCGCTGGACAGATCCCAAAGCACGATCTGGCTGTTGTCCATCGCCGTTACCAGCGTCTGGTCGTCGCTGGCGAACGCCATGCCCCGTTTGGTGCCGTGAACGCGGAACCGTGGACTGCCCAATCGCGCCGTGACTCCGGGGGGCAACGGGTCGGAGTTCACATCTTCTGACAATGCTGCTTCGCAGACAAGCATGGCCATGAGCGCGGCAACGAGCCCCAAGATCCGCGGCGACGCAATCATTGGAATGTCCTCGTAGAGCATGCCGTCAATCGCCTGTTAGGAAGGCCCGGGGTTCGGGAATGATGGGACGGGCGGCGTCGACGCCGTCAAGATACCGCGAGCGGCTATCGGAAGGAATGCCAAACACCGCGTACGCCGTGTCATTTGGGATTGACCGGCAAGGCGACCAGCCCCGACATGGATACGTAGTATTGCTCCAGAACTGATGTCGGGAGAAATGTCATTTCCTGCCAGCACCAGCCGCCGGAAAAAGTGCCATCGCCGCCCGTCATGGTCCAACAGGGGGAAAACCAATCCCACGATTCCTGAGATCCAGTCTTGGCGTACCACCCGATGAAGCCTGCGACTGGCGCTGGAGCCCATTCCCACATCCAGGTTACAGGACGATACATGAACGGGAGAAGACTGGCTCCCGTCTTGGTCCGACTCGTGATCCAGCATGCGGGGCCAAACGAGAGCGGGTAAGCCAAAATCGCTGCGGCTACGACGACACTGGCATAGAATCCAGTGGATGGTCTCTTGCTTTCGTTCATCTCCCACATTCTACCCCGGCATCAATCGCAGAGGGATAGTACGGCTGGGACAATGACTGTGGGTCAATGCGCCCCGGTCACCAGCTCGGCTACGATCAAACTCCGCCGTCATCGAGTTTAACACCACAGGTCGTGCAGAAGCGAACTCTGTAATCGCGACCTTTTCCCTTACGAAGCGTGCCGCAACTTGGGCATTGCGGCGCTCTCAGCCAAGTTCCCGCTTCAATTGCCGTTCCTCCGCATGCCGGGCAGAAGCGCCAGTATTCGCTGGGGTATTCGTCGATCTCATTCGTGCACGCCGGACATCTGGGAAATCGCAGGAAGATTGCCAAATAGGCGATGACCGCGAGAAACAGCAGCATTAAGAGCAGAGTGTATTCGCCGTGTCGATCGCCGCCGACAAACAAATTGGCCAACGTTCCTGCAGCCCAGACGCCGAAGCCCACAAGGCACGGCACCGCCAATCGCTTCCGGCGCTTCCAACGCCTCTTGAATTCGGCTTGGAAACCTGCCAATTCATCGGGCGAATATTCTTCTCTCAGCTTCGGCGGCGTCGCCAATTCCGGCCGGTAACGCAAGTAGGGCCGGAAAGACCTCACGTCATCACCTGTCCCGCCGAGTGCCTACGGACACGACCGTGCAGTTCCTGCAGTTTATGCCGCTGTCAGGTTAAATCCCAGATATTATTCCACGAGGTCCTGTGCCTCTGCAAGCTCGCGGTCGTCGAGGTGCATGTACCGCTGGGTCGTCGAGATATTCGCGTGCCCCAGGAGACGACGGGCGTATTCAATCCCCTTTTCCCGGCAGATCTTCGTCCCGCATTCGTGGCGGGCCAGGTACAGCACCAGGTCCCGCGGCAGGCCGGCCAGGTCCCGCAGCCGGGAATACGTGCGGCTGAGATTC
>JBLMWR010000097.1:0-4862 GCA_050257335.1 Deltaproteobacteria bacterium
GTATCTGGCCGAGCTGGGGTGCGTCACCGATGTCGTGCGCAACGACGCCGTGACCGTTGCTGACGTCGCCCGGATGGCTCCTCAGGCGATCGTCATCTCGCCGGGCCCCTGCACTCCCAACGAAGCCGGCATCAGCCTGGCACTGATTCGCGAACTGGGGCCGCGGATTCCGATTCTGGGAGTGTGTCTGGGGCACCAGGCACTGGCGGCGGCCGTCGGGGGAAATGTGATTCGCGCCTCGGAACCGGTACATGGACGCACGTCGCTCGTGCAGCACAGCGGCGAGCGACTCTTCGCCCGGCTTCCAAATCCGCTGCGGGCGACGCGGTACCACTCGCTGATCGTTGAAGAAGCGTCGCTGCCCCCCGAGTTGCGGATTACCGCCCGTACCGCGGACGGTATCCCCATGGCCCTCGAACACGCGCGTTGGCCGGCGTTCGGCGTGCAGTTTCATCCCGAGTCGATCCTCACGGACTCGGGGCATCGGCTGCTGGCGAATTTTCTGCGATTGGCCGGATTCCCGGTTGGGAATACGCCCATGGGCGATTTGCCGCCGGTGTCGTCTGGCGTTTCTGACGCCGCCGATGCCTGGTGGGCAACACAGCCGCAGCGTTGGTGATCTTGTCGGCTATATTCCCGGCGGGGCTGGAATCCCGAGAATGCGACAGAATTACGCCGGGGCGGGTTCCGCCTCGTGGCCAGCGACGATTTCGGCCCATTGCTCGGGAGTGTACAGGACCTCGCGGGCCTGTGAGCCGTTATAGTCGCCGACGATGCCGTCTTCGGCCATGTAGTCGATGAGCCGAGCGGCCCGGCCGTAGCCGATCCCCAGCGCCCGCTGCAACAGCGACGTGCTCCCGCGTCCTTCGCGGACGACGACGTCAATCGCCTGCTCGTACAGCTCGTCGCGGCTGCGGATGGCGTCGATGCCGCTCTTCCCCGACGACTTGGCACTGAGCTGCGCCAGTTCGCGGCTGTACTGCGGTTCGCAGTCGCCGTAGAATTCGATGATCGTGTTCACCTCGGCATCGCTGACATACGTTCCCTGGGCGCGCGTGATTTTGCTCGTGCCGGGCATCAGGTACAGCATGTCGCCGTTCCCCAGGAGCCGTTCGGCCCCCATTTCGTCGAGAACGACGCGGCTGTCGACGCGGCTGGCGACCTGGAACGAAATGCGGGCCGGGAGGTTCGATTTGATGAGCCCGGTAATGACATCCACCGTCGGCTTCTGCGTCGCCAGCACCAGATGAATGCCGACGGCCCTCGATTTCTGCGCCAGGCGGATGATGTGTGCTTCGACATCCTTGCCGGAAGTCATCATCATGTCGGCCATTTCGTCGGCGATGATGACGATGTACGGCATCTTTTCAGGAATCTGCGCGGCTTCCTCCGATTCGGGATCGACCCCGAGCCGTTTGAAGATCTGCTCGCGTCCCAGCTCGTTGTAGCTGTCGAGATGGCGGACGCCGCAGCGCGCCAGGAGGTCGTAACGCTCTTCCATTTTGTCGACGGCCCAGGCGAGGACCGCCTCGGCCTTCTTCATGTCGGTGATGACCGGGTGCATCAGGTGCGGCACCCGCTTGTAGGGACTGAGCTCGACCATCTTCGGGTCGATCATCAGCATCTTGACTTGGTCGGGCGTGCGGCTCATGAGGATCGACAGGATGAGTGCGTTGAGGCACACGCTCTTGCCGGTCCCAGTCCGTCCGGCGATCAGCAGATGCGGCATCTTGGCCAGATCGACGACCAGCGGCCGGCCGCTCACGTCTTTGCCCAGATAAACCGGAATCCGCTTCTTCTCCATCGCGTCCGGGCAGGCCTCGATCAGCTCCCGCAGACGGACCATTACCTGCTTGTCGTTGGGGACCTCGACGCCGACGGTGTTCTTCCCCGGAATCGGCGCCACGACGCGGACGCTGGGGACCCGCAGGGCGATGGCCAGGTCGTCGGCCAGAGCAGTGACTTTCGACAGCCGCAGCCCCGCCTCGAGCTCGAGTTCGAATTGCGTAATCACCGGACCGGTGTCGATCTCGACCACGCGGACGTTGAGGCCGAATTCCTGGAACGTCTTCTCCAGCACCGCAGCCGCGGCCCGTGCCTTCTCGGCGAGGACTTCGAAAGGAAACGGTTCCGCCGGTTCGAGAACGTCGGCGGTGGGAAGATCGACTTTCTGGACGGTATCGGCTTCCACCGGCGGGTGATTCGGGTACCGCGGCTCGCGCCGTGCCGCGGCGGCAATCGGCGGGTTGATCCTGATCGACTGTCGCGCGGGTCCTGCGGCCGCGGGAACAGCCGCCAGGGCGTCATCCGCCATCGGAACCGCGGGGACCTCAACCTCAGACTCAGCCTCAGTCTCCGTGACGGCCTCTTCCGACGGATCGAAGGCCCCGGCCGGCGATGCCGGCGGCGGATTCACCGCGATTTCGTGCGGCGAACTGTTTTCGGTCTCGCGGACGCTCAGCGGTGCGCCCGGAAGTGGTTCCGCAGCGGCCGTGCGCCGCCCGAAGCTCAGCCGGTGAAACAGCACGAAAGGCGCGGCAAACGTAAAACCGGCCACCCGAAACAGCAGGGCGTCGGTTGTCAGCAGCATGCCGACGACGAACCCGGTCAGCAGCAACAGCGCAATTCCAGCGGCCGAAAAATACTGCTCCAGCAGCCCCAGCCCGAAGGCCCCGATCAACCCCCCGCTGCCCACGATGGTTCCGCCGCTGGCGTGGGCAAAAACGGCGCGGCAGCCGATGCAGATCGTCAGCAGCAGGAGACCCCAGCCGAATCCGCGGACCAGCGGATCGTGCTCGGTCTTACGGGAAAACAGGCGGACATCGACGACCGCCATCGCCAGCAGCGCAAACCAGGCCCCGGCCCCAAACGCCGTGCGCAGCAGGTGCGCCACCCAGGCGCCGACGGCGCCGCACGTGTTGAACGTCTCGGTTCGCGCAGGGTAAACCGTCGCCGCCGGCGGGTCGGCGGGGTCGTGGCTGACGAGGCTCAAGGCCACGAACACCGTGACCGCCAGCAGGCCCAGCGCCAACAGATCGGTTTTCAGGCGGGAACGGTCGATCATGATCGCAAACTTACCACACCCCCGGCGGCGTGTCGGAAAACGGCAACATCGGCTGATGCGTTTCGGCAACGTCCCGGTTCGGTTGTAGCGGATGCATCGGCATGGCGGGCATTCCGTTGCGGCCCGGTCCCTGCGCGTTATGACCGGCGTTTTTCGGCACCGTGATCGGTCTCCGGAAGTTGTAGCCAGTCTCCTGACCGAGCCGCAACGCACGGCCGCAGGTCTCCCGAAATGTGCAACCGACTCGCGGCGGCCGATCGAGGGTGCGCGGACTTGCCGTCGAAATGGCGGGATGGGGGCTGCCAGAGACTTGCGGGAGACCTTCGGTCGCCGTCACGGCGGTGTCTGGAGACTCGCGCCGAGCCGAGTCGATCAGGCCCGCCTGAAGGCGGAACGAAGAACGCGCTATGATCGCGCCAGATTCGCGTCGATCCAGGCGATGAGCCGACGGGCAATGTCGATTTTTCCGGCCGTCCACGAGGCGACGGTTGCGCCGCGGCTGTCGATCAGCTCGACGCCGCTCGACTCGGTCCCGATCGCGGAGGGATGGTTGAGCACGATCGCGTCGCACCCCTTGGCGTGCAGCTTCCGCAGAGCATTCTCGCGCGGGCTCTGGGACTCCAGAGCGAAGCCGACGACCCAGCGGTGCTCCTTGCGCCGTCCAAGTTCGGCCAGGATGTCCGGAGTTTCGACGAGCTCGAGAATGAGCGGCTGCCCGGTTTTGGCGATTTTTCCGGCAAGGCGCTGACGCGGGCGGTAATCGCAAACCGCGGCGGTCCCAATCACGCCCGCACAACTCGGAAAGAGCGCGAGGCACTCAGTGTACATTTCCGCAGTCGATTCAACGGAATGAGACTCACAGCCCGCCGGAGGGGTGAGCGCCACCGGTCCACTGACGAGGACGACCTGATGCCCGGCTTCGAGCGCCGCCTGGGCCAGCGCATACCCCATCTTTCCACTGCTGGCGTTCGACAGAAAGCGAACGTCGTCGAGGTATTCGCGCGTGGGTCCGGCGGTGATGAGAATCGTCATTTCGTGAGTGATCAGGCTGCCGGGGGCTGTTCGTGCAGAGAATGACAGACTCCCACGACTTCGTTCCAGAAGCCCGGACTGACGTCGTGCGAGACCGATTTCGAAACCTGCCGCAGGCAGTCCTCCGGGGTCTTGAGAGTTACGATGCTCAACGCCGCGGCGATGATGGCCGGTCCACGACTCAATCCCGCGCTGCAGCACACCAGCAGGGGGACGTCGAGTTTCAGAAAGTTGGCGGTCGTCCTGATCGCCGAGAGCAGGATCCAGGGGTCATTCCCGGTTCCGTCAACCAGCGGAAACCGGCAATAGATCATATCGCGAGGCAGATGCGCGGCCGGCTCGTTGAGCGCCAGATCGACCACTGCACAGATTCCGGCGTCGAGGATGCTCCGAACTCCCGCCAGATCGCCCGCATGTCCGAGCCAGAGTTGATAGGGTTCCAAGCGGTGCATACTTGCGGCTTTGGCTGATTCCAGCGTTCCTAGTCGCGGTATCCCTCGTCGGCGTCGGCACGCCCGCCAGGGGGAGTCTCCAGCCCCAGTCGCACCTTGTCGCCGTCGACCGCCAGCACGACCGCCTGAACTCCACGGACCAGGTGGGTGAGTCGTTTGGCTCCTACAGCGACCGTCGCCACCGGCATTCCGTCGATCCGCGCCAGCGACAATTCGACCGAATGCACGGCCACACGGGCGACCGTGACCGCCGTGTCGCCGATCACAATGCACTCACCAAGTTTCCGGGTAACGGTGAACATTATTTCGACTGG
>JBLMWR010000098.1:0-2570 GCA_050257335.1 Deltaproteobacteria bacterium
TTTACACCGGAAAAGTCAAGTTCGTCGATACGGCGGGCCGGGTTGAGAAATTCCAGCGGAAGTACGGTTGGGGCAAAGACAAGGCCGCAGAAGGCGAGCCGGCAAAGTCCGAAGGCGCCAAGGGTTAGCGGCGTTATCCGTGTGCATCGGATCGGCCCGTGTGTGGATGATGCCCGGTCTGCTCTCGCGCGAACTCTGTCGCCCGCGTCTGCGTCACTTTCCGTATCAGGGCCGATATCATCTGCAGGCGGAACCGATACGAGTCAACCGCGGAGGTCGCAGATCCGCGCGGATGAAGACGAACGAAGTCAGCTGCACATCCGCGCGTTTCCGCGACATTCGTGGTTCCCTGTCTTACCTGCCGCCGCACCTGCCTCTGGACGGATCTCGCTGCCTCGTCATTCGGATTTCGGATTTCTTTCCCGGTTCGCCGGGATTCATCATTGGACATTCGTCATTTTCCCGCCTCCACGGCACACTTTTCACGGATGCCATCCCCGTGCCCGCAATGTTTCCCAGCCTGCAAGCCAAGCTCAAGCGGTTCGAAGAGCTTGAACACCAGCTTCAGGATTCGGCGGTCCTCACGGATTCGGCCCGGTTGACTCAAGTGCAGCGCGAGTACGGCGGGCTGGCAAAAGTGGCCCTCAAGGTCCGCGAGTTTAATCGTTTCGACGACGAAATCGCCGCTGCGGGGGAAATGGCCGCCGAGGAGACCGATCCCGAAAGTCGGGCGTACGCGCAAGCTGAGCTCGATAAACTCATCGCCCAGAAGGATGCTCTGCAGAAGGAACTGGAAGACATCGTTCTGGCCGGCGACGCGATGACGCGCGGCAGCCTGATCATGGAAGTCCGCGCCGGGACAGGGGGCGAAGAAGCCGCGCTGTTCGCCCGCGACCTGTGGGACATGTATCAGCGCTATGCTGCGCGCATGGGGTGGAAGACCGAAGTCCTCGAGTTTTCGCCGTCGGACATGGGAGGCGTCCGCGAGGTCATTTTTCGATCACGGGAGAAGGGGCGTATCGTCATTTGCAGTTCGAAAGCGGCGGGCACCGCGTGCAGCGCGTCCCGGAAACCGAAACTCAGGGACGGGTGCACACGAGCCTGGCCACTGTCGCCGTGCTTCCCGAAGCGACCGAGGTCGAAATCGACATCCGCGACGAAGACCTGCAGATCGACACGATGCGGGCAGGAGGACCGGGGGGGCAGAAGGTCAACAAGACTGAAAGCGCGATTCGCATCACCCATCTGCCGACCGGCATCGTCGTCAAATGTCAGGATGAGAAAAGCCAGCACAAGAACAAGGCCCGGGCGATGCGGGTCCTGCGCAGCCGGCTGCTCGAGCGGCGGACGCAGGAGCTGCACGAGGCCCGGGCCACGCAGCGCAAACTCCAGGTTGGTTCGGGAGACCGCAGTGAGCGGATACGTACGTACAATTTTCCGCAGAACCGGGTCACCGACCACCGCATCAACCTGACCCTGCACAAACTCGACCAGACCGTCCAGGGAGACCTCGACGAGCTGATCGACGCTCTGCTGAAGTTCGATCGCGAAGAGCGGCTCAAGAACCCGGACCCGGAAAGCAACTGAGGTCACTTGGCGGAGCATTTTTGTGCCATCGCAGCCGATTGAGAAGCCCGCCGACGAGCCGTGGACGGTGGGGAAGATCATCGACTGGACGACGGGGCATCTTCGGAAACGGGGCAGCGACACGCCCCGGCTGGAAGCCGAGATTCTGCTGGCGCACGCCCGTCGCTGCCCGCGGATTCAGCTCTACGTGCAGTACAACGAGCCGCTCACGGAAGAAGAGCGGGGGGTGATGCGCGACCTGGTCCGCCGACGCGCCCAGTCCGAGCCGGTGGCCTACCTCGTCGGGCACCGCGAGTTTTTCGGCCTCGAATTCCGCGTCACCCCCGACGTGCTGATCCCACGGCCGGAGACGGAGACCCTCGTTCTGGAAATTGTCACTCTGGCCAAACAGCAGCCGCGGCCCCGCATTCTCGACGTGGGGACCGGCTCCGGGTGCATCGCTGTTTCCGCGGCGGTGAACGTCCCCGATGCCATCGTGACGGCGACCGACGTCCATTCGCGGGCGCTGGAGATCGCCCGCGAAAACGCGGCCCGCCATGGAGTCGCCGAGCGGATCCGGTATCTCGAAGGAGACCTCTTCG
Source organism: Deltaproteobacteria bacterium (assembly GCA_050257335.1). Classification (GTDB taxonomy): domain Bacteria; phylum Planctomycetota; class Planctomycetia; order Planctomycetales; family Planctomycetaceae; genus JACQFH01. Next base: position 2,169 of record JBLMWR010000098.1, read on the forward strand.
CTCCCCTTATGCCGGCGGAGCAATTCGAAATCATCGCCAGCAATCCTCCCTATGTCGCAGATGGCGAGATGGAAACGCTGCCCTCTGATGTTCGCCTGCATGAGCCGGCCCTGGCGCTGCGCGCAGGCCCACAGGGGCTGGATGTCATCACCCGCCTGATCGCCGCCGTCCCGGCCCACTTGCCGCCCGGCGGCACACTGCTATTCGAAATCGCCCCCGAACAGGCCCCAGCCGTGCGCTCGCTGCTGGAACAATCGGCCGAGTTCGAGCCGTCGCGGACGATCAAAGACCCGTTTGGCAAGGACCGCGTCATCACCGCCCGCCGCCTGCCGTCGTAGCCGGGCCACTGCGTAACCCTGCATGAATACCTATGAGTGAATAAATCCAGCGAATGCGCACTCG
>JBLMWR010000099.1:0-4387 GCA_050257335.1 Deltaproteobacteria bacterium
GCCACCGGCTAAATTATTTCGCCCCTCCGGGGCTGTTGGCACGCTATACCATGCCCGCCACGACTGATCCCAGACTTCGCAGCTTCATTCCCGTCCCGCCGGAGTCGCATTTTCCGATTCAGAACCTGCCGTACGGCGTGTTCCGGCCGCGGCGTGGCGGGACGCCGCGGGTTGGCGTCGCCATTGGGGAATTGGTGCTGGACATGGCCGTCCTCGAACGTGAACGCCTCGTGGACGTCGCGGCGCCCGGGGAAAAGGCTGTCGGGACGCTTTTCGATCGCCCTTCGCTCAACGCCTTCATGGCCTGCGGACGCCCGGTCTGGAACGTGGTCCGCGAGCGGCTGAGTCAGCTCCTGCGGCACGACGAGCCGCGGCTGCGCGACGATGCGGCACTCCGCCGCGAGGCGATCATCCCTATGGCCGACGTCGAAATGCTGCTCCCCGTCGAGATCGGCGACTACACCGACTTCTATTCGTCGCGAGATCACGCCACGAACGTCGGCGCCATGCTGCGCGGGCCGGACAATGCCCTCATGCCCAACTGGCTCCATCTGCCGGTGGCCTACCATGGCCGGGCCAGCTCGGTCGTTGTCAGCGGCACCGATCTCAAACGTCCCTGCGGGCAGACGAAATCCGACACCGCTCCGGCCCCCACGTTCGGCCCCAGCCGCTCGGTGGACTTCGAGCTGGAAACGGGGTTCTTCATCGGCCCGGGCAACGCGCTGGGCGAACCGATTCCGATCGACCGGGCGGAAGAGCACATTTTCGGTCTGGTGCTGGTGAACGACTGGAGCGCCCGCGACATTCAGAAGTGGGAATATGTGCCGCTGGGTCCGTTTCTGGCGAAGAACTTCGGCACTTCGATCTCGCCGTGGGTCGTGGCGCTCGACGCACTCGAGCCGTTTCGGGTCGCCGGTCCGAAACAGGACCCCGAGCCGCTTGCCTGCCTGCGCTCCCCGCGCGATGGGGCGTACGACATTCATCTCGAAGTCCTGCTGCAAACCGCGGGAACGAAGGAGTCGGTTCGGATTTGCACGTCGAATCTGCGCCATCTCTATTGGAACTTCAGCCAGCAAATCGCCCATCACACATCCAATGGCTGCAACCTGCGGACCGGCGATCTCCTGGCCACCGGGACAATCAGCGGACCGACCCCCGATTCGCGCGGTTGTCTTCTGGAACTGACGAAGGGAGGCCGCCAGCCGCTGACCTTGCCGAACGGGCAGACCCGCGGCTTTCTCGAAGACGGCGACCGGGTCACAATGATCGGCTGGTGCGAAGGCCAGGGCTTCCGCGTCGGTTTCGGCGAAGTGACCGGCAAACTGCTCCCGGCCAAATGAGGTCGTCAGCGCGGCTCACTGGGGCAAGAATTGTTTCGTTCCACCATTCGTGCATGTTTTGGAACCACAGAGGCACAGAGGACACAAAGGGAATCCGGATTGATTGCTGGATTGCAGGAATAACGGTTTCGACTCACTTGCGTTCTTCTCCTTTCCCTGCATTGCAAACGGTTCAAATTTGCGCAGCGCGCAAAGAATTTCCGGATGTCAAAACAGAACTCGAGCCGGTTCAAGAAGATATGGACAGAAGTGGACAGAAAAATCAGCGGAAGAAAAATGACGGAACACTGCGACATCAACAGCCGGCGGATGACGATTCTCGTGGCCCGTGGCAGGCCGGAAATTTCTACCTGTCGACGTATTACAGCAGCCAGGCCCTGGCACAAATTGGCGGCGACGCCTGGAACCATGTCTTTCCACAGATTGTCCGAAGCCTTCTCGACGAACAGGCCGGCGACGGTTCCTGGCCGTCTGCGGCCAGTTCCGAGCGCAAATTCGGAACGGTCTGCACGACATCCCTGGCAGTGCTCTCCCTGACCCCTCAGTACCAACTGCTGCCAATCTATCAGTTGAGCGGTGCAGCCCAGGAGTGGGCACTCCACCCCCGACCACTGATTCACCTTGGGGCGATGACATAAACTTGCCCTGTCGTGGAATTGAGGATATTGTGGCTGGAGCCATTGACACATCAGCCGCAAGCGTCCCGACTTCACGCATGATTCGAGTTCCCATTTCCCGCCGCGAGGCTTTGCAGAGATCGGCGACGGGCTTCGGCGCGCTGGCTCTGGCGTCGCTGATTTCAGAAACGGCGCCCGTGGCACCGGCAGCGGAGGTGGCTGCCAATCCGCTTGCGGCCCGCTCCCCGCATCACCCGCCGCGCGCGAAACGCGTCATCTTTATGTTCATGAGCGGCGGGCCGTCGCAAGTCGATACGTTTGATCCGAAGCCGCTGTTGACGCGCGACGACGGCAAGCCGCTGCCGTTTGCCAAGCCGCGTGTGCAGTTCAACTCCACCGGAAATCTGCTGAAGTCGCCGTGGGAATTCAGACAGTATGGAGAGAGCGGCATCTGGGTCAGCGACCTGTTTCCGAAACTGGCCGAACGCGTCGATGATCTGTGCCTGATCCATTCCGTGCACGGCACCAACCCGGCGCACGGCGGAGCAGTGATGAAGCTGCACACCGGCAGCGACAATTTCATCCGCCCCAGCATCGGTTCGTGGGTCAGCTACGGACTGGGAACCGAAAACGGCAATCTGCCGGCATTCGTGACCATCTGCCCCACCCTCGCATTCGGCGGGATCAACAACTGGAGTTCCGCCTTCCTCCCCGCGGTCTACCAGGGGACGTCGCTGGGGAACGCCAGCGTCCCTTCCGATCAGGCGCGGGTGAAATACATCAGCAATTCGCGGCTGTCACGTGAAATCCAGCGCTTGCAGCTCGATCGGCTGAACCGGGCGAACCGCGAACATCTGTCGCAAGCCGGTCTGCAAGCTTCGCTGGAAGCCCGCATCAATTCGTTCGAACTGGCGTTCCGCATGCAGTCCGAGTTGCCCGGAATCGAAGACCTTTCCACCGAATCGGCGGCGACGCACAAGCTGTACGGCCTCGACAACCCGGTGACCGCCAATTTCGGACGGATGTGCCTGATGGCCCGCCGGTTTGCCGAGGCGGGCGTGCGGTTCATTCAAGTCACGCACAACGACGACAAGGTCCAGTGGGACCAGCACGCCGATCTCAAGAACGGGCACGAGAAGAACGCGCGCGAGGTCGATCTGCCGATCGCCGGACTTCTCTACGATCTCAAGGCGCGCGGGCTCCTCGACGACACGCTCGTCTGGTGGGGAGGCGAATTCGGCCGCACGCCAACGGCCGAAGGCAACAACGGTCGCGACCATAACCCGGAAGGGTTTACGATGTGGCTGGCCGGCGGCGGCGTCAGGGGCGGTCTGCGTTACGGCAGCACCGACGACTACGGCTATTTCGCCGCCGAAAACAAGGTCCACATCCACGACCTGCACGCGACGATTCTGCATCTGCTCGGCCTGAATCACGAACGCCTGACTTACCGCTACGCCGGGCGCGATTTCCGGCTGACCGACGTCGAAGGAAACGTCGTGCGGGAATTGTTTGCGTAAGGGGAGTGCCGAATCATCTCACCTCCGGCACGAGGTCGGCAAAATCGGCAGGCTGCCGCTCGTTCGGGTCGATCCACCACCACAGGGCGGCGCCGAAAATGCACAGGACACCCGCCAGGCCGAGCCCGGCCTGCCAGCCGAAGTACTTGCTGAAGAGAGGGGTAATGACGGGGGCCAGAATGCCGCCCGCATTTCCCCCGGTATTGAGGATCGCCGCCGACAGTCCGCCACGCCGGCTGCCCAGTTCGATGCCGGTCACCCAGAACGGAGCTTCGCTGACGCCCAGCGCGCCCATGGCCAGCGCGAAACAGGTGACCACCCATCCCGGCCGGCCGCCGAGAATCCCCGCCCCGAGCAGGACGGCGCTGGCAATCATTCCGCAGACCGGTACGAGGGCCCGCCCGCGCCACCCACCGATCCGCAATTGGATGCGATCGGCAATCCAGCCTCCGGACATCATTCCGGCGGCCATGGCCAGCGTCGGAAGCGTTGCATAGAGCCGGCCGTCTGCTTTTCCCAGCTTCAACACCTCGTCGAAGTAATACTGCATCCAGTAAAAGAAAAGGTACTGGAAGTAACTGCCGGTCGCATAGCTGATCGTGAGCAGCACCAGGCTGCGGTTGCGCAACAGCGACAACAACCCGCCCTGGCTCCCGGGCGCACCCGATCCGCGACTCGGCGCGATCATTTTGACCGGCGCCTTGCCGGCAGGCTGCAAGTCGGACTCGCGCCGCGCAGTCGGGCAGCATCTTCCCCTTCGATCAGTTGTCGCTCGCGAGCACTGACCGCGGGATGCTGGCCCGGGTGATCGGTGGCATAGACCGACCAGACGAGCGTCAGCAGGAGCGTCGCGACTCCGGCCACGACAAAGGCTGACGGCCATCCCACGCGGTCCATGAGAAAACCGAAA
>JBLMWR010000100.1:0-3233 GCA_050257335.1 Deltaproteobacteria bacterium
GTCTGGCTGGAGTGCGGCGATTCGGGACAGCGGAACTACCGCACGCCGAAAGAGACGCGGGGGACCGAGCGGCTCGAGCTCAAGAAGTACTGCAAGAAGCTGCGTCGCCATACCGTCCATAAAGAGTCGCGAAAGAAGTAGCGGTGTTGCCGCCTGATTGGGCGCTGCCTGATTGGAAGCTGGGGGGATGAGGTGTTGGCCGGGGGGCGGCCCCCGCGGATTCGCGTGCTCTCGTTACGGGCGTAGCTCAATGGCAGAGCATCGGATTCCAAATCCGACGGTTGGGGGTTCAAGTCCCTCCGCCCGTGTGTATTTGTGTCGCGTCTGTGTGTTTGTGTCGCGTCTGTGTCTTTGTGTCGCATCATGGAGTGAATGTTTTTTCTCGTCGAACCGCAGGCGTCCGACGGCGTGAAATCTCAAACGCACGCCGGGCTGGTCGCAAAGGTCGCTGGCGGCTTCGCGAACGGAATCGTTTCTACCCTGGATTGCTGCGAGATGGCTAAACCGGAGAACGGATCGTTCTGGAGCGAGCTGCTCTCAGGCGGTCTCTATAAGCGGAACCAGGGACGCCTGGCCCGGCAACTGACCGCCGCAGGTCTGGGAATCCTCGTGATCTTCGGCACCTTTGTTCTGTCACAGGGGCCGCTGTCGGCATACGGGTCGGGCGTGAAGGCGGGCGTTCCGGTGGCGGTGGCAGGGGTCGCCGCCTGGGTGATTTTTCGACTGGTGAACTGGCCGCTCTTCGCCGAGTTTTTGATCTCGGTGGAAGCGGAGATGAACAAGGTCTCGTGGGCGAGCAAGCCGGAACTGTACCGGGCCACCATCGTGGTGCTCAGCACGATGTTTTTTCTGGGGATTGTGCTGTTCGCGTACGACCTGATCTGGAAAGAGATTCTGGTGGTGATCGGAGTTTTGCAGCTTGGGTGACGGCGAGTCGAAATCAAATGGCAGGAATGGCTGTGATGAATTCAGAAGCTGATGCTGCTGCCGGCGCCGATTCAAGCGGCGAAGAGGGATTGCGGTGGTACGTTCTGAAGGTGCAGAGCAATCGCGAGAAATCGATCCGCGACAACATTATGCGGCGGGTCCGCCGCGAGGGGCTCGAGCGGTTTTTCGGGGAGATCATCATTCCGACCGAGAAGGTCGCCGAGACCAAGGGAGGAAAGAAGCGGGTCACCGAACGCAAGCTGTATCCCGGCTACATCATGGTTCAGATGATTCTGAATGATGAATCGTGGTTTCTGGTGCGGGAAACGAGCGGCGTGGGGGACTTCACCGGGGCGGCGGGAAAGCCGATTCCGATGCAGGACCACGAAATCCAGCGGATGCTGGGGCTCGAGATCGCCAAGGAAGAGGTGACGCAGCCGAAGATCAAGATCAGCGTCGCTCCGGGAGACCGGGTGAAGATCAAGGAGGGGACGTTCGAGAGCTTCGAGGGGACGGTGGACACGGTGGACGAAGCCAGCGGGCGGGTGAACGTGCTGATCGAAATCTTCGGCCGCTCGACCCCCGTCGAGCTGGAATACTGGCAGGTCGAGGCGGTGTAGGGATGTCGTTGTTCGCTGGAGTGCCGGCGTCAGCCGGCGCGAGGGCCGCCGCAAGGCGGGGCTCCAGCCGTTGAATCGAAGCGCGGTGGTCAACAGGCAGGCACGATGGCAAAACAGGTCACGGCACAGGTCAAGATTCAGGTGACGGGCGGACAGGCGACCCCGGCCCCTCCGGTGGGAACGGCGCTGGGGCCGCACGGCGTCAACATCGGCCAGTTCGTGATGCAGTTCAACGAGCGGACGAAAGAGATGAAAGGGACGACGATTCCGGTCGTCGTCACGATCTACAACGACCGCTCCTTCGAATTCATCACCAAGAGCCCGCCGGCGGCCGTGCTGCTCAAGCAGGCGGCGCAGGTGGCCAAGGGGGCGGCGAATCCCAAGGCCGATAAGGTGGGGAAGGTCACCAGAGCGCAGGTGCTCGACATCGCCAAAACGAAATTTCAGGACATGAACTCCTCGTCGCTCGAAACGGCCGCCCGCGTCATTGCCGGCACCGCCCGCAGCATGGGGATTGAGGTGATCGACTGACATGGCACGGCAATCCAAGCGATTCAGATTTCTGTCGGAGCAGGTGCTGAGCCTGCCGCCACAGGAGCTTGCGGCGGCGGTGGCGAAGCTCAAGGCCCTCGAACCGTCGCTTCCGAAGGGGATCAAGCCCTGCAAATTCGATCAGACGGTGGAAGTGGCCGTGCGGCTGGGGATCGATGCCAAGCAGGCCGACCAGGTCGTCCGGGGCTCGATCGTTCTGCCGCACGGAATCGGAAAATCGAAGCGGGTGCTGGTCTTCGCCCAGGGAGACAACGCCGTCACGGCGCAGAAGGCGGGAGCCGACTTCGTGGGGGGGGCGGAGCTGGCCGAGAAAATCAAAGGGGGCTGGACCGACTTCGACGTGGCGATCGCGACCCCCGACATGATGGGGGTGGTGGGGCCGCTCGGCCGCGTTCTCGGTCCGCGGGGGTTGATGCCCTCGCCCCGGGCGGGAACGGTGACGCAGGACGTAACGAACGCGGTTCGCGAGTACAAGGCGGGAAAGGTCGAGTTTCGAGCGGACGACACGGGGATCGTCCATTGCGTGGCAGGCAAACTGTCGTTCTCCGAGACGCAGCTCGCCGAAAACGTCGATGCGCTGCTGCGGTACATCCGGTCGCTGAAGCCGGCTTCGTCGAAGGGGGTCTACATCCGCAGCATCACGCTCACGGCGACGATGTCGCCGGGGATTTCGATTATTGCGGCCTAGGAACAGAGATGAGCAAGAAGATCAAAGACATGCTGGTCGCCGATCTGCGGGAACGGATCGGCGTCCATAAGGACATCCTGGTTGTCGACTACTCGAAGCTCGACGGGAAGACCGAAAACAACCTGCGCCTGAAGCTCCGCAAGCAGAAGATCACGCTGCTGGGGGTCAAGAACTCGCTGGCCCGCAAAGCGCTGGAGGAACTGGGGCTGGGGGGGCTCGAGCCCTTCCTGTCGGGGCCTTCCACGCTGGTCTTCGGCGGCCCCGACATCGTGGCCCTTTCGAAGGAAATCGCCAAATGGGCTAAGGACCTCGAAGCCCTGCAGATCAAGGGGGGGATCGTCGAAGGGAATTCGATCGGCCCGGAAGGGGTCACCGCCCTCAGCAAGAGCCCGTCGCGCGAGGAATTGCTGGGTAAAGTCGTCGGTCTGATCCTGGCGCCGGGTGCC
>JBLMWR010000101.1:0-6996 GCA_050257335.1 Deltaproteobacteria bacterium
ATGGGCGCCTTCGACAACACGCTGATCTTCTTTGCCTCCGACAACGGCGCCAGCGCCGAGATCATGGTCCGCGGCGACGGGCACGACCCGCGGGCGGCCCCCGGCTCGGCAGCGACGCACCTGTGCCTGGGCCCCGGTTTTTCGAGCGCGGCCAACACCCCTTTCCGCCGCCATAAGACCTGGGTCCACGAAGGGGGCATTTCGACGCCGCTCATCGTGCACTGGCCCAAGGGGATCGCCGCCCGGGGCGAGCTGCGGCACAACCCCGCCCACCTGATCGACGTGGTGCCGACCGTGCTCGAAGTCGCCGGCGGCCAGCGCTTCGAGACCTGGGACGGCATGCCCGTCCCCGCTCCTCCCGGCAGGAGCCTCGTGCCGGCGTTCACGAAGGACGGCTCGGTCGCACACGAATTCCTGTGGTGGCAGCACGAGGGGAACCGGGCGCTGCGCGTCGGCGACTGGAAGATCGTCGCCGCCGGCGCAGACGCCCCGTGGGAGCTCTATGACCTGAAGACCGACCGCGCCGAGTCTGCCAATCTCGCCGCCATGCAACCCGAACGCGTGCTGGCGCTGGCGCGGATCTGGACGCAACATTTCGAAGAATTCTGCGAATTGGCGAGGAAGTAGGTCAGGCTTTCAGCCTGACAGCAATGTCGGTCCAAATGTCTCTTGCGCCTGCCGGTCCAGCGCGTTCGGACCACGACTTCAACAGAGCCGCATGTCAGCCGGGCCCGACGTTCGCAGCGAGCGCGGCCGCGACCTTTGTGGCTGATCAGCCATTTTCGAGAATCCGGCGCAGTTCATGCAGGTCGAGATTGCCGCCGGACAGCACTCCCACGACTTTTTTTCCCGCAAACCGTTCGCGGCACTGCCAGGCCGCCGCCGTCGAGGCGGCCCCCGCCCCTTCCGCCAGGTTGTGAGTTGTGCGCAGAAGCCGGATGATCGCCTCGCGCAAGGCGGAGTCGCTGACGAGCACCATCTCGTGCACGACGCGGCGCATCAGGGCGAGCGTCATCGAGGCCGGGACGCGCGTCGCCATCCCTTCCGCGAACGTTTGCGGAGGGCCGGTTTCGACCGGCTCGCCGGCGCGCCACGAAAGAGTGACCGCCGGAGCCCCTTCCGATTGCACGCCGATCACCTTCGTCTGGGGCCGGCGCTCGGCCGCGACGAGCCCCGTTCCGCAGATGCCGCTCCCGAGCCCGACCGGCACCAGAATGGCATCGGGATCCGGAAGCTGGTCGAAAATCTCCAGTGCGTACGTTCCCACGCCCGCGATCAGGTCGGGCTCGTTTGCGGAATGGACGTACCGCAGCCCCTCGCGGCGCTGGACCTCTTCGCAGTGCTCGCGGGCCTCGTCAAAGTCGCGACCGTGCTCGATCAGTTCGGCCCCAAGCGCACGCATCGCGGCGATCTTGTCGGGATTCGAGCCGACCGGCACGATCAACACGCAACGAACGCCGAACTGCCGGCAGGCGTACGCCAGCGATTGCCCGTGGTTTCCCGTCGTGCAGCCCAGAATCCCGCGGGCTTTGTCCGCAGGGCTCAGCCGCGACACGAGATAGATGCCGCCGCGGACCTTGAATGCTGCCGTCGGATTATGGTTCTCGTGCTTCAGGTAAAACCGGCAGCCGAGCTCCGCCGAGAGTGCCGGCCATTCAATGAGTGGCGTGGGCCTGATGAATTGCCCGACGATGGGCGCCGCCGCCAGCACGTCAGCATAAGTTGGGAGGGGGCAGTCAACTGACACAGTCTGGTTTTCCGGGTTCATTTTTCAGGTCTCAGTACGTGCGCCGAGACAATGGGCGGGCAACCCGGCGGCACCGTGCCGCGCCGATTGCCGTCGCGCTGCAAGCCCGACCTACTTGCCGGGCCCGAACGCCTCAAAGGCGGCTTTACGAAACGCCTCCTGGCTTTTGGCTCCCTCGCCGGGGAAGCCGGCGTGCTGCACGAGCCACACCAGAATGAGCCCCTGGCGGGTATCGGCGGTCGTGTTCGTCGAGTAGGCGCCGCCGTGGCCGAACGTCGTCCCGCCGCTGGCAAATCCAAGCCCGTAGCTGTCTTTAAAATCGGGGGGCGTCTGCCGACGGGTCAGCTCCTTGACAGCCGATTCGGACAGATACCGCCGGCCGTCGAGCTCGCCGCCGTTGAGCAGCATCCGGTAGAAGCGGGAGATGTCCGCGGCCGTGGAAAACAATCCTCCCGCCGGCATCGGGAACCGCTGCGCCCGATCGGTGAGCGGATAGGTCAACTGATCGATGTTGATCGCTTCCAGCCCCTTCTTCTCCGGGCCGGGCTTGTATGATCGGGCGATCCGCGCCACCTGCTCTTCGTTCGGCCAGAAAGTCGTGTCGGTCATTCCCAGCGGGCGGAAGAATCGCTCGTCCAGAAACGTTTCGAACGGCGTCCCCGTTACCACTTCGATGATGCGGGCCGCCGTGTTGATTCCGGCGTTGCTGTACTGGTACTTCGCGTCGGGCTCGAAATCGAGCGGCGTCATGGCGTAGGTGCGGACCCGCACGCTGAGGGGCCACAGGTCAAGAGCCGGCACTTCGATCCCCGATTTGAACGGCAGACCGCTCGTGTGCGACAGAACGTTTCGCACCGTGATCGGGTGCCGGGGCTTGCGCAGCAGCCGGTGTTCGTCGTCCTTCTCGGCGACGAACATCTGCCCCTGGAACTCGGGAAGATACTTCTCGACAGGATCGTCGAGCCGCACGTTTCCCTCGTCCACCAGGATCATCAGGGCCGCCGCTGTAATGGGCTTGGACTGCGAAGCGATCCAGAAGATGGAATCAGCCTGCATCGGCCTTTTCGCCGCCACGTCGGCCCACCCCACCGCCTCGACCGCCAGCACCATCTCTCGGCTGGCCACCAGCATCACGGCCCCGGCTAGCTCATCGCGCTCGACAAACGGCTGCACGCTCGCCGCCAGCGCGCCGGGGCCTTCCGCACGCAACCCCACGGGCGGCACCAATACCGATGAAAGAACAATTCCAAGGACGATGACAGCGGCTTTCCTGTTCATGATGCTCCTGCACTGTCGGATGATCCCCAGCTTCGCCGCTCGGAATCATAAATCCGGCGGAAGTATTATTCCATGCGACATCCCGCGCCAGACCGAGACGAGGAGAACCACGAAATATGCGAACGGCACGAAAAAGACGGCAAGAAAGTGCGCGCTACGGCTTGTCGCCGGCCATTCGATCGTCGTATATTTTGTACCAATTGAAGACGAACGATGACGATGATGTGAGAAATGCCTGCTCGCACAAAGGGACGAGCCACATTTGATTTCAATGGCCGACCGTTCGTGTGGCGGATCGAAGGAGACCGCTGGCTCCGTATCGCTTCACTCGACAAGCGGTTTGTTGTCGCATTTCCGCTGGGACGGGCCAGCGACCAGCCGCCAATTCTCGTTGTCCACGGCCAGGAGTTTCCCGGACTGAGACCGGCGGGCTCCCGACCCGCCTATTTGATCGTGCCCGAGCCGTCCGGCACCTCGATGGGCGCCTGGGTCGACCAGATACTCAGATGGTCCTTCGACTCGTCACATGCGTTGGCTCATGCGGAAGAACCACCCCGCTTCCATTAAAGTTGAGTCTCGTGCATTTATGGATCGTCCTCGTCAATCATGTCCGTTCCTGCGGTTCGTGGTTTTCCTTATTTGACCCGCAGAGGACGCGGAGATCCCCGAGGACGCCAAGAAGCAGATACCGGGCAGAAGGACCTTTTAGCCAACCAGGGGTCTCACGCCCCCCCGCTCGCCGGGATCTTGTGACTTTCGTCACTACTTACTCCACCGTCACCACCAAACTCTCCGAGTGGCTGTTGAATTCGGGGGCGTACATGCACTGAATGCTGGCAAACCCCGTCTGGTACTGCCCCTTGAGCTGCACGCGCACGGAATATTCGAAGACGTACACTCCCTTGGGCAGGTAGTCGATGAAAAAGTGGCTCGCCGTGTCGCGCGTCGATTCGTAGTACGCCAGGCCGTCCTGGAATTTGTACTGCGACAGCACGTTCACCGGCTCGGTGCCGCTGCCACGGTAGTCCTTCAGGTGCACGTACTCCATGTCGCGGTCGGTCCTCAGCGTTACCCGCACGACCAGCTCGTCGCCGACGGCGACCGGGCCCTTCACCGGCTCGAGCACCGGGCCCTTCTTCGAGTGCTGCTTGGTGTAAAGCTGCTTGGTCAATTTGAGCGGCGTCCCTTCGTAGCCGGTCACCTTGCTCATGTCTTCGAGATACTGCCAGTGGACGCTTCCCCACGCGACGCCTTCGTCGGCCTTTTTGGTCATGATCTTGCCGAAATCGGGCTTGATCTCGCTTCCAGCGAACCGTTCTTCGTAGAAACCGGTCCCGGCTTCGGTCTTTTCGGGTTCGATCTTCTGGCCCCCCACCGAGACTTCGACGAGCGCGTCGGAAGCCAGCAGGTTCGTCCCCCGCAGCAGCAGCGCGTAGACGGCGTCGGCCGTGGCCTTGGTCGTCTTCCAGTCCTGCGTCTGCTTCTGTTTCAGGAGCCACACCTTGCAGTCCTCCACCGCCTGCTTGTCTCCCATGACCTCGTCGAAGGCCTCGATCATCATCGCCTGCGTTTCGATCGGAGCGCGGAACCACCACCAGGATAGCTCCAGGTCGCGCCAGAACATTCCCATTTCCTCGTCGCTCACCGACCGCTCCTTGATCGACGCCATGATCCCTTTGGCCGTGTTGAGATCGCCGAACCGCTTGAGGGCCACCGCCAGGTGCCCCTGCGACTGCCGCACCGCCAACTCGAGCCAGTGCTTCTTCGCCTGCCCCAGCCAGTAGTTCACCGCCTCTTTGTTCGCGTCGGCCACCGCCTGGTCCTGCAGAAAGAAGCTGCGGCCGTACAGGTAGAAGGCGATGAGCGTCGAGAGGTTATTCTTGTCGCGGCGGTCGGCCGGAATGTGCTGGTAGATTTCGGTGACCCAGGCGTCGAGCCGCGCCAGCGACTTGATCGCCGGCGCCACGTCGGCCGTCACCCCCAGGTGCCGCATCCGGCCGAAACCGGTGGTGATGTACAACGTAATGTAGTCGTTGGCCGGCCCGCCGGGGAACCACGGCCAGCGGCCGTCGGCGTATTGCTGATCAGCAAGCTTCCGCAGCAGCCGTTCGGTCTCGGTGTTCAGCCGGTTGTCGTCGAACAGGATCCCGACGTTGCGGCGGGCCTGGCTTTCGGCGGCTGCCTGACGGACCCACGGAGTTTCTTCGATCATCACCGCCTTGAGGTCCTGGTTCTTCTCGAGCGGGCTGTCGAGCGTGTCACCCCCCGCGGTCTTCCACACATCGAAGACGCGGCGGATCTTCGGGTCGCTGGCCGCAATGTGCCGCGCCAGGGCGTTGGCGTACAGCCGGTTGAACGTCTGCTCAGTGCATTCGTAGGGGTATTCCATCAGGTAGGGAAGCGCCATGACGGCGTACCACGAGGGGTTCGAGACCATCTGCACGGTGAGCGACTTGTTCCGCAGCGAATCGGACTTGGCCGAGTCGCGAAGCCGCTTGAAGTCGAACTCCTTGATCCCCGCGCCGCGCAACGGCAGCGGCAGCGACTCGGTCACGAGAACGCGGCGGGCGAGGACCGGCAGGTACCCCTCTTCGCCGTCCGAGAGCCGGCCGCTCGAGCCGACCGCTTTGTACGTCAGAAAGCCCAGATCGTCGGGGATCGACAGCTTCCACGAGAACGATTTCGACTCGCCGGCGGGGATGTCAAATGTCTGATCGCCGATCGCGTTCCCCAGCAGTTCGTCCACGGATTTCAGGCTCAGGGCATCGGCCAGCCCGAGCCGCACTTTGCCCGTCTGCCGGCCCGCCGACTGGTTACTCACCTTCACCGTGAACTCGATCTTGTCCCCCTCCCGCACGAAGCGCGGCGCGTTGGGCTGAATCATCAGCTCTTTGGAAGTCACGACCTTGTCCGTGAGAAGTCCGGCCCGCATGTCGGCATCGTGCGCGAAGCCCAGGAACTTCCACTCGGTGAGCGCCTCGGGCATCGTGAATTCCATCCGCACCGTGCCGTCTTTGTCGGCAATGAGGTGTGGGAAGAAAAACGCCGTCTCGTTCAGGTTCTTGCGGGCCGAGACTTTCGACAAGTCGGGCTCGGGGGCTTCGGCGCCAGCTTCCGCGACCTGCTTGCCCTTGTCCGACACAGCATTGGCGCCTCTGGCCAATTCTCCCTCCGCGGCAAGGCCGTCGACCGCGCGATCGGCCTTCCGCAGCGCCGCGGCCGGCGCGGCGGCCGCGCTGAGCATTCGGCCGCCCCGGGCGAACTCGTACCCGTAAAAATTCCCGATGATGTCGAATGGGAAGTGGCGGTAGGTCAGCGTGGCATCCTTCTGGTCGATCTTCCAGCCGTAATGGATCGCCTGCAGATGCTTGAGCATGTTCTCGAACTGTGCGTAAACGTGCGAATGGTCCTGTCGGAAGAGGCCGAAGCCTCCCGGCCAGGAGTGCGACTGATAGGCGTCGAGCGACGCATCGTACAAAGCGGCGACGAATTCGGCGACCGTCTTCTTCGCGTCGGGCCCGCTGACCACCGCCGTCCAAGTCTCTTTCTGCGCCGGCTGCAGCTTGGAAACGAAATGCTCCCATTTCACCGTCAGGTTTTTGTTGCTCCAGGGCACATCAACGTGACGCGATTCGAGGTAGGCGCGGTTCTCGCGAACCATCGTCACGCGCAAGGTGAACCCTCCGCGCATGGCCTCCTCAATCTTCTGCTTCACGGCCAGTTGCGTGGCCCCTTTTTCGGTCCAGAAACTCTGGAGCAGCTTTTTCCGATGTTCGATTTCGACGAAAGCCCGGGCCGAGTCGTAGCCGCTCCCCCAGACGGCGAGGAATTCCTCCCCCGGCTCCAACGACCACTTCTGCGCAGCGACCAAATTGGGGATCTTGATCGCCAACTTCCCCGCAGCCGTGTCGAGCACCTGCACGGGCAATTCGGCCGTGACCTTCTTGCCGAATCGGTCAGCCGTTTCCAGC
>JBLMWR010000102.1:0-6202 GCA_050257335.1 Deltaproteobacteria bacterium
CGGTCAAGGCGTACTGGGCCCTTAAGCTCACGGGGCACGCGCCCGATGCCGAGTACATGGCCCGGGCCCGGGCCGCGATTCGCGCGGCGGGGGGGGCCGAGCAGGTCAATAGCTTCACCCGCTATTATCTGGCCCTGCTGGGAGTCATCGGCTACGACCAGTGCCCGGCGGTTCCTCCTGAGATCATGCTCATTCCCGAGTGGTGCCCGTTCAACATCCACGAGATGTCGGCGTGGTCGCGGACGATTCTTGTACCGCTGTCGCTGTTATGGGCCTTCCGGCCGCAGCACCGGCTGGCGGAAGAGCACAACATCCGCGAGTTGTTTCTGACTTCGCCGGAAGAATTTCCGGCGACGATGGCCACGTCGGCCGTCGTGGACCCGCTCAAAAAGAAGACCTGGATCAATTGGGAGCGGTCCTTCCGGATGGTGGATCGGGGAATCAAGCTGGCCGAGCGGCTGCACCTCAAGCCATTGCGGAAGCTGGCGATCCGCCGGGCCGCCGACTGGATGATCGCCCGCTTCCCCGACAGCGACGGACTGGGGGCAATCTTTCCGCCGATCATCTGGAGCGTCGTGGCCCTGAAATGCCTCGGCCACGGCGACGATTCACCGCCCGTGCGAGCCGCGTTGAATGAGCTCGAAAAGCTCTCGATCCGGGAGGGAGAGACGATCCGGCTGGAGCCGTGCCGGTCGCCCGTGTGGGACACGGCCATCGCCACCATCGCGCTGTGCGACGCGGGGATGCCCGCCGATTCGCCGGCGATTCGCAGCGCGGTGACGTGGCTCGTGTCGAAAGAGGTCACGACGACCGGCGACTGGACGGTGCGCAGCGGCAACAAGCAGCCGGGGGGCTGGTTCTTCGAGTTCAACAACCGCTTCTATCCCGACGTGGACGATACGGCGATGGTGCTTATCGCCCTGGCGCGCACATTGTCAGCAACCGATCTGTCGCGCTGGCAGGCCGAGTACCTTCTGGCGGACGGGATTCCGGGTTCTGCGGCGTCGATTGAAGTTTCGACCGTGTTTGCCCGCAGCAACGCCGTTGCGGGAGACGCGGTGGCCGAGATCGAAACGCTGCGTCCCGTTCTGGGCGCGATTTCGCGCGGGGTGCGGTGGATCGCGGGGATGCAGAACCGTGACGGGGGGTGGGGGGCCTTCGACCGCGATAATGATCGCGAGATATTCACACGCGTCCCCTTTGCCGATCACAACGCCATGATCGACCCCAGCACGGCCGATCTCACAGCCCGTGTCCTGGAAATGCTGGCGGGCCTGGGCCTGCGGCAGGACCACGCGCTTGCAAAACGGGCGATCGACTTTTTGTGGAAGAATCAGGAGCACGATCACTCCTGGTTCGGGCGCTGGGGCGTCAACTACATCTATGGAACCTGGCAGACATTGATGGGGCTGATTGCCGTCGGGGTCCCGGCCGCCGACCCCCGCATCCGCCGCGCCGTTGCCTGGCTCAAGATGCACCAGCAGGAATGCGGAGGGTGGGGGGAATCCGCCGCGAGCTATGACGACCCGCGGTTGCGCGGGAAGGGAACGCCGACCGCCTCGCAGACCGCCTGGGCGATTCTGGGCCTGTGTGCGGTCGGCGAAGTCGATTCGGCCGCCATCGAGTCGGGCGTGCAGTATCTGCTTGACACGCAGCGCGACGATGGCGGGTGGGACGAAGAAGAATTCACCGGCACCGGCTTCCCGCGCGTCTTCTACCTGCGCTACCACCTCTACTGCATTTACTTTCCGCTGATGGCCCTGGCCCGCGTCGCACGGCTCCGCAAGCGCCGCAAAGTCGAATCCGGCCAATGGAGCGTCGAGAACGAAGAGTGAGCGCGCTTTGACAAAGTCGCACGCACGCTCCGGGTGCCGCAGCCGGTCGCGGAGGATGATCTGCCGGTTCGGGCGACCGCTGGCAAGGACATCGTGAATTGCGGCGAACGGCACGCGGAGAGGGCGTGGATTCTTGTCGGGCGGGTTTCTTCGGCCCGCCCGTGCCGAACGTGAAACGAGAGCCCTCGCTAAAAACTTTTAGAGCCACGCGGCAATTGTCAACCGATATCGGTGACCACATGACATGCACGGGATGTCGGGCGGGCTGAAGAACCCCGCCCCTCGGGAAGCTGCCGGCAACGCCGCAATCCAAAAATTCACACCCTCGGACCGTGCCTGCTGCGCCTGCGGCATCGACTGGTTAATTCGGCGGTCCGCGTGCGGTTGGCCATCCGGAAGGTGTGCCATGCAAACCGCGCCGAGGACTCACCTGAACGTGCATAAACCACATGAACACTCGCGTCATCCGACGGCTGCCGGAATCGCCGCGGCCGGCTTGATTACGGTAATGAGCCTGCGTTCTCACATGCTGCCTTGGGAAGTCATGTGGCTCATGGCCGTGTGTTTGTTCGCATTCTTCAAGTGGTTGACGTGGTCGCACCGATCGGCGCGCATTCGCGATATCGGGGCCGAGTACAGACTTGGGTACCTGTTCGGTTGGGTGGGGCTTGACGTCGATGAATTTTGCGCTCTTGCTCGATTCGACCGAAAAGTCGCCGCCCGGGAATGGATTCTGGCGGCCATGATGACGATGTGCGGCGCAATGGCATTGTGGGTTTTGATTCCCCATTTGCCAGCCGCTCAGCCGGTCTCGACCGGCGGTCTGGGCTTCGCTGGCATGCTCCTCTTCCTGCATTTTGGTCTGTTTCACCTGCTGGCTCTGGCGTGGCGCCGGAACGGAATCGCCGTCGAGCCGATCATGCACCTGCCGCTCCTGGCTACCTCGCTGGCCGACTTCTGGGGCCGGCGCTGGAACCGGGCGTACCGGCAGGTTTCGTTCGATTATTTCTTTCGCCCGGCAGTCAGCCGGTTTGGAGTAGTGGTGGGAACGCTGATTGCTTTCTTTGCCTCGGGGTTGATTCACGAACTGGTGATTTCGTTTCCGGCCGGAGCGGGTTACGGCGGTCCGACGGTGTACTTCGTCATTCAGGGACTGGGGCTCCTGTTCGAGCGGTCAGCCGCGTGGCGCAGACTGACACGGCGGTATCCGTTCTGCGGCTGGCTCTGCACGCTCGTCTTCCTGATTGGTCCGGTCGGGTTGCTCTTCCACGAAGCGTTTCTGACACGCGTCATCGCGCCGTTTCTGGAGGTGATCGGTGCGCGTTAAACCAATAAAGGCGCCCGGCTGGTGGAGTGAGTCCCATGATCGATCTGAAAACGTTCGTGCTGCTTGCCGGCCTCCTGCACTTCGTCATCCTGTTTGCCAGCGCCCTGGTGCCGAAGGTCCTCGACTGGCGCGGCGAGCTGCGCAAGCTCCCGCCGCTGTTCGCGCAACTGGTGTGGGTGCACGGCGGCTTCATCGTCCTGACGATCATCGGCCTGGGGGGAATCTCCGTCGCCAATGCCGCCGAACTTGCGTCAGGGACACTCCTGGCGCGCAGCGTTTGCGGCTTCATCGCGCTCTTCTGGGCAACGCGCCTGGCCGTGCAGTTCTTCTACTTCGATCCCGGCCCTTATCTCGCCACGCTGCCCCTCAAACTCGGGTATCACGGCCTGAGCGTCGTCTTCACCTGCCTGACCATCATTTACACCTTGAGCGCACTGGGACGACAACTTTGATCGCCGTACCGTTGCCAGCCGATTTCGTGTCTTTCGCGTCTTTCGTGGTTTCTGAATGCAGAACCACGAAAGGCACGAAACGGTCGATTCGAAGCTCATGACGTGACGCACGCTACATCGTCCGGCCGCCGTCGACGACCAGGCATTGGCCGGTGGTGAGGGACGTGCCGGTAGCGAGGTAAATGACGGCGTCCGCGATGTCCTCGGGGAGCGCGGGGCGCTGCATGGGGAAATGGGCCGTCCGCTTTTCGAGTTCTTCGGGCGACATCACCGCCCGCAGCCAGCGGGTATCGACGGGGCCCGGGCAGACGGCGTTGACGCGAATCTCGGGGCCCAGCGCGCGGGCCAGCGATTTCGTCATCGTGTTGAGGGCCCCTTTGCTGGCGGCGTAGGCGATCGACGAACCATCGCCGGAAAGTCCCGCCACCGAGCTGACGCTGACGACAGCGCCACCCCCGGACTTTCGCATCAATGGAACCGCTGCGCGGATGCAGAAGAAAGGGCCTTTCAGGTTCACCTGCAGGATCCGGTCCCATTTTTCCTCGCTCATCTCTTCGAGGTTTTTGTGGTCGATGAACCAGGTCGTCCCGGCATTGTTGACGAGGACGTCGAGCCGACCGAATTCGCGCTCGACCGTGTGCAGCATATTGCGCACGTCGGCGTCGTTTCCCACGTCGCACTGCACGAGCAGCCCGCGGACGTGGCAGGCTTCGACAAGCGTGAGCGTCTCGCGGGCATCGGCTTCGCTCCGCGAGTAATTCACGACGACGTGAAAGCCGTTCTCGGCGAACCGCAGCGCGCACGCCCGCCCGATTCCCGTCGCCGATCCGGTCACGAGAGCGACTTTATGAGGCTTTTCCGACATGGTTGCTCCAGCCTTGTTGTTGCGTTGATGTTACGCTCGCCTGACGCTTGATCAGGGGGGGACCAATTCTATTTGAATCGGTGCCCTCCCCCTGCTCGGCTCCTTTTCGAGCGAGCCGTTTACTCTCTTCTGTACCCCGGCCCGCGCAAAACCCGGCCGGGTTTGGAGCCCGTGAATTTGCCATCTTCCAGGACCAATGTGCCGTTGACGATGACGTGCCGCACCCCCTCGGCGGTTTTCTGGGGCTCGGCGAACGTGGCCCGGTCGGCGACGAGGTTAGCGTCGAAGAGGACGATATCCGCCGCCAACCCCGGAGAAATGCGCCCCCGGTCGTAACACATCAATTCGTTGGCCGCCACCGCCGACATCTGTGCTACGGCGCGTTCCAGCGAGATCACTCCCAGATCGCGCACAAACCGCGACAAGACCCGCGGAAAGGCCCCGAAGGCCCGCGGATGCGAAGCGATGCTCGAGCCCCCCGCGGGGCCAACGTCGGTACAGAACGATACGAATTCCTCCCGCATGGCTTTGATGAGATTGGCTTCGGTCATCGTCTGCGGCAAGGCGAACGCGTTCATCCGGCAGGCGTCGAAGAACACGTCCCACGGGTCCCTCGAGAGAGCCTTCGCGATGGCCAGCAGCGATTTACCATTGTGTTCGACGTACGGCTGGTCGCGCATCCCTCCCATGTACACCTTGTCCCAGTCGAACCCCGTGTGCCGGTACCAGTTCTCGTATTCGAAATCCGTTTCCATCTCACGGCGAATCTCGGCCCGCGTCTGCGGATCATCGAGCTTGCGGCGAAGGACTTTGGGGCCTTCGGCGGCGTGACGGGGGTGAATAAAGGCGGTGATCCCCAGGCCGTTATTGACGTACGGGTAAATGTCGGCGGCGACCTGCTTCCCCGCGGCGCGCGCCGCCCTGATGCGGGCGATCGCCAGGTCCATCTTGCCCCAGTTTTGCCGGCCGGCGGCCTTGAGATGAAAAATATGGACGCGGCAATCGGCGGACTCGCCGATCGCCAGCGCCTCGTCGATGGCCTCGAGCAACCGGTCGCCTTCATTGCGCATGTGGGTAAAGTAGCCGCCCCCATATTCCCCGGCGACGCGCGCCAGATCGGTGATTTCTTCAGTCGAGGCATACACGGCGGGGGGATAAATGAGGGCGGTGGAAACGCCGATCGCCCCCGCTTCCATTCCCTCGCGGACAAGGGCCTTCATCTTCTTGAGTTCGGCCGGGAGGGGCCGACGGTCCACTTCGCCGAGCACAATCCGCCGCACCTGCGTGTGCCCCACGGTCTGTACGACGTTGACCGGCATGCCGGCCTTGTCGAGGAGGGCGAAGTATTCGCGATGGGTCGACCAGCCGGACTGCATTGCCGCGTCGCCGGCCAGCGGCGCGGCCGACTCCCCTTCGCCGGCGTTGAGCGTGGTGATTCCCTGAGTGAGCAGGTTGATACCCGCGGCCGGATCTTTCAGAAAGGGGCTTCCTGTCTGCCCCATCATGTCGATGAATCCCGGCGCGACGACAAGTCCCGTGGCGTCGATCGTGCGTGCGGCATCGGAGGGATTGAACCGGCCGATCGCCGCAATCTTGCCCTCGCGGATCGCCACGTCGGCGACATACCAGGGGGTGCCGGCGCCGTCCACGATGCGGCCGTTTTTAAGAAGCAGATCGAAGCGCCCGGCGGCGGTTGCCGCAGAATTCGACGCGACAATGCATG
>JBLMWR010000103.1:0-2912 GCA_050257335.1 Deltaproteobacteria bacterium
GCTCAACCGGCCCGAACGGCTCTTCCTGCCAGGCGGCCGCCGGCGTCTTCATCCACATCCAGCGGTTATTGTGAATCTCGCAGCGCACCGTCCCTTCGTCGCAGATGACCGAGACCGTCGATTCGTTGGGAGCCTGATGCTGATTGAGCGAGTAACATCCCAGGATGGCGCCGTGCCGCGTCAGGACGTGCACGGTGTCTTCGACGTCGACGCCCGGCAGGACGAGATGCGCGGCATCGGCAACGACCCGTTCGACCGGTCCGACCAGCCACTCCCCGAGATTGATGATGTGCGTGAGGGCGTCCTGAATCGCTCCGCCCCCCGTTTTCCGATCGATGTAGTACGTTTCGCGATACGCCGGCCGATAAGTCGGAAAATGCTGGCCGCAGACCGCCGTCACCTGCCTCGGCGCGCCGAACTGACCTGATCTCAGCGCGAGTCGCATCGCGGCCAGCATCGGAAACGCGCGATAAACGTACGCCAGGCCGACGGTGGCCTGATGCCTGGTCGCCAGTTCCAAAAGGCGACTCACACCCTCGAGCGAAACCGACAGCGGCTTTTCGATGAGGACGTGAAGGCCCGCCTCGACGAGCCGCGTTGCCTGCGGCACGTGCAGCGGCGCCGGCGTGGCAACGACCGCCGCGGTCGGCCGCCGCGCGAGGGCCGTTTCCAGATCGGCGAACGCCGGCACGCCGTACCGCCGCGACACCTGTTCGGCAAGGGCATCCCTGGTCTCGACGAGCAAAACGTCGGCGCGTCCGGTCGCCTGAAAACAGCGCACGTGCCGCTCGCCAATCGACCCGACGCCAATCACGACAACGCGATGCGGGGGCATTTATGGGGCTCCCTCTACCGGTTCTGGTGCGGGCCGGCTGGGGAGCAGAAAAATCGCCAGCACGAGCCCGATGACCAGGATCGCGGCACACACGGCGAAACTCAGGCGAAACCCGGCGGCGGAACCGAGCGTCGAGTTCGTGGCGATCGCCCCAAAAACATATCCTGCCGGGGCCGCCGGGGCCATCATCATCGTGACGCAGGCCATGTTGTGCCGCATGCGGGCCGGAGACGACGCCGAGAGGATGTAATTGGGGGCATACACGCCGACCAGTTCACCGGCGCCGTAGATTCCGAACGCGACGAGGTAAGCGATTCCCGGGACGAAAATCGCCCAGAGTTGCGAGGCCACGAAGAGCAGGCCGGTGATCAGAATCCCCGCTCGAGGACTGGAGCGGGTGAGAACCCAGCCGAGCAGCAATCCGACCACCCCTTTGCAGAAGAATCGGAGAGCATTCTGGTAGCCCACGTACGCCTCGGGATTCGTGCCCAGGACGTTTTCGGTGTAAAGGTTCATGTTGGCGGTAATCGTATTGCCGATATACAGCAGGATGGTAACCACCGTCGCCCGCGCCAGAATCGGCGTCGCCAGAAACTCGCGCAACCCCGCGAAGAACGGTTCCCTGAGCGGGGTCTCGGCCGCCGCCGGAATTTCCAGCCACGGCGCGAGCATCGCCGCCGCCAGCATCAGCGGCACGGCGCCGCCGAAGACGGCCACAAAGTTCCAGGGGGGTTCGAGAGGCGCCGTCCGCAGGCCCCAAAGTGTGCCGTTCAAAAGCTCCTGAGTCGCGAGCGACGCGGCAAACGCCAGGAACGGCCCGATTCCAAAGGCCAGCCCCAGCGCCAGGCCGCGACGCGACTCGGGGACGCCGCGGCCGATCGCCTCCCACAACAGGGCGATCGCCGTGGGCATCGCCGCTCCGCTGACCGCCCCCTGCACGATCACAGCGGCGATTCGCGCTTCGTCGGAAACCGGCGCGACGAGCGCCAGCGCGACCAGGGCCAGCGCTCCGCCGGCGGCCAGATAGCAGGCCGCCAGCATCCGCTTGAGAAACACCACGCCGGGGAGCCACCATGCCAGGAGAACGGGGGTGACCGTCAGCACGAAGAAGGCCGTTTCGGGAAGGTTCGAGACCCTGGGGGAAGCGCCCACCCGTTTGCAGAGCGACGCCTGCGTCATTCCGACGTACAGCACGGGTGCCGCCAGATACTGCAGGCAGGTGCAGGCCGAAAAGACGATCACGTTGCGCGTCTGCTGCGCCGCCGTTAGCGGATGCTCGATGGTCTGAGTCGCGGTCGTCACGATGCTCCGTTGACCAGGCAGGCTCTCATTTCCCCTCCCGTTGCCAGTCGAGGAGCTGCAATTCGACGTTCTCCTGGCCGCGGAAGCGATTGATGCTCGCGGCGAAGCTGATTGCGAACGGCCCATTGACGGCGGCAATGTCGTCGGCCCACTCGCCGCGGCCGAAGGCGATCGCCCGCATCACTTTGCCGTAGTGCCGCACGCGCAGGTCCAGATGCCGCTCGCCCTCTCCCATCTTGCGCGGCGCGTCGGCCAGCTCCACACGCGTGCTGGCCAGCACCGGACGGGGATTAGCGCGGCCGAACGGCCCCAGACGCTCGAGCTCGGTCACCGCCTTCAGCGTCAGGTCCGCCAGCCGCACCTCGGCGTCGATCCGCAGTTCGAGGTCCCCCGGATCCGGCGACTGGTGTTCGGCGACATACCGGCAGAACTCGTCGCGGAAAGGGGCGATGCGATGCGGGTTGATCCGCAGGCCGGCCGCGGCCTGATGGCCTCCGAACGTCACGAGGTCCCCCGCGCACGCCGTCAATCCCGCGTGCAGGTCGAGCCGTCCGAACGTGCGAGCCGAGCCCTGCCCCGGCTGGTCGGGCGCAGCCAGCGCGATCAGCACGGCCGGCTTCTGGAACTGTTCGGCGACCCGGCTGGCGACGATGCCGATCACTCCTGCGTGCCAGTCGTGATGCTCGAGGACGAGCGCCGCCTGATCGGCCCATTCGGGATGTGCGGCGACCAGCTCTTTGGCCTGTTTGAACATCCGCCGTTCGACGGTCTGGCG
>JBLMWR010000104.1:0-3134 GCA_050257335.1 Deltaproteobacteria bacterium
GAGGACGTGGACGAATTGACCGGGAACTACGGATTGACGGCGGCTCAGAAACAGAAGCTGCAATTGGCCGGCCGGGGAGACATCAAGCGGATGTTCGATCGGATCGAAGATTCGCGGCGGCGGCTTCAGGCGCAGGTCGTCCAGGACATCGAGGGCGTGCAAAGACTGTGCGTGCAAATGTCGCAGGAGTCGAGCGCCCTGCGGGCCGGAATCCGGAAGGGACCGTTCGGCGAAGGCTCGCTCTTCGCCAAGACTCTCAAGAGCGCCCTGACGGCCGAGCAGATCGCAGGCTACGAGAAAAGGAAGCGCGATCATCCCGTGGTCGTGACGCACAGTTGGGACCTGAGAGTGCGGTGACGCGGTTCGTGTCACGAGAAGGGGGGACATCACATGCCGGAAGCGAAACTCGTCCCGATGAGGGGCCTGCTCTCGATCGACGGCATCGACGTCCACTTTATCCACGCGCGTTCGCGGAACGAACGTGCGACGCCGCTCCTGCTCGTGCACGGCTGGGTTACCGGCAATACGGCGCGCAAGGCGGCGACTGGGGCGGCGGCATCGTGCGCTGGCTGGCGGCAAACGACGCGGTATGTGTCGGCGCGCACAGCAACTTTCCTCCCTCCAACCGCCCCGAGGAGGATCCCCTGCGGGGCGTGACACACGCGGGAATTGACCGGGGGCAGCGACGCATTGCGGAACTTGCGGATCACAAAGCCTATGGCGCGATCGCCGGTAGAATGGCGGCAGTCACGGCAACCCTTGACTCAGACACAGGGAGAAGAAATGGCGACCTACCTCTCAACCATCAAATTCACGCAACAGGGCTTCAAGGCGATTCGCGAAACGACGAAACGCGCCGCAGCGCTGAAAGTGACGACGAAGAAAATGGGGATCAAGGTCACGAACATCTACTGGACCCTGGGGGCCTACGATGGACTCCTGGTCTTCGATGCTCCCGACGACGAAACCGCCACGGGCCTCCTGCTGCAGCTCGCTGCGGAGGGGAACGTTCAGACGACGACCGTCCGCGCGTTTACCGCCGCCGAAATGGACAGGATCCTGGAGAAAATGAGCGGTCGCGGGAAATCGTCGTAAAGGGCCGCCGCGGACGCCCGCCGGCCTTCCGGGGATTAGCGCGCCGGCTGCCGGTCAC
Organism: Deltaproteobacteria bacterium; assembly: GCA_050257335.1. GTDB lineage: Bacteria > Planctomycetota > Planctomycetia > Planctomycetales > Planctomycetaceae > JACQFH01. The sequence goes on from JBLMWR010000104.1 coordinate 1,154, forward strand.
ATTGACGTCCGGCGTCTGCAGTGCGACCGGGGTGCCCGAGGCAGGTTGATCGGGCGTCCCGATTCTCTCCCCTGGGGATTTCCCCCATTGGCGTTCGGGGAAATCGTCCGATTGGCGGTCTGATCCTGCGGACGTATGGTTCATTAGAAGGCCGAAGGGCCTTCCCCGGGCACCAGGAAAGTGTCCCCCGTTGCGGCATTATGGAAATTGCATTTTCCCGGGGACCGGGGAGTGAGTGACGGGATGGTTCGACCGCTACCAGAGTGGGTGGCGACTGACCAGGCGAAGCGCGTCCCGGGTGATTCTTGCCGAGGCCCGCTATCGGCGCAAATCCCGCCGTGCAGGAAGTTTCGGGAATCACTGCCGCGTTTGGCCGAGATCAAAACCCCCTGCCCGGCATAGTCCGTGCAAATCAGTCAGGGCGGCTTGGCTCATTCACAGGAGGCTCCCATGCGATCATCGACGTGTTTGGGAAGCGCCGCGCTGATCGTGGCGACGATCGGCTGGATTTCGGCCCAGGAAACACCGTCCACGAAGCCTGCCAAGACCGCAAGTGAGAAACCTGCGGTCAAAGCGACTTCAAAGGGCGACCAGAACAGCGTGCCGCGCGCGAGAGAGAAAGGCGCGAACGCCGCGGTGAAAAGTCCCGAGGCGGCTGGCCAGAGAAGCGAGTCCGCGGCAGCCGACACGCGTTCGCCCGACGAAGAGGCGATCCGAAAAACGGCGGAGACCTTCGCCAGGGCGTATGAAAAAGGAGACGCGAAAGCTGCCGCGCATCATTTTACCGCAAACGCCGAATACGTCGACGAAGAAGGGAACACCTTCCGGGGACGCGAGGAAATCGAGCAGGACTTTTCGCGGTTCTTCGCCGACAACCCGGGATCAAAGATTGAAATTCAGATCGAGTCGATCCACTTCGTCGACCCGGCAGTGGCCATCGAAGAGGGAACGACGACCATCAATCGCCGCGATGGATCGCTGTGCGCCCGGAATCGGTACTTCGCCGTGCATGCGAAGACGGACGGCAAATGGCTGGTGGCGGCAGTCCGGGAGCAAGCCCCCAAAGGGGAACGCCGGCACCGCCAGCAGCTTGAGCAGCTCGGCTGGCTGGTGGGGGACTGGCTCGATGAATCCGACGCGTCGATCGTGACGTTCATGTGCCGCCCCGTGGATGACGGCAATTTCCTGCTGCGTAAATTCACCGTTACCGTCGCGGGAGACGAGGTGATGAGCGGCTCGCAGCGGATCGGCTGGGATCCGCTCACAGGCCGGCTCCGCGCCTGGACGTTCGATTCGCAGGGAGGACATTTCGAAGGCGCCTGGCATCGCGATGGCGACCGTTGGGTGTTGAACTCGACGGGCGTGACGGCGGATGGCCAGACTGCCTCAGGGACCAGCATTTTCACCATGGTCAATGCGAACACGATCACGTGGCAGGCGGTCGACCATGAGATCGATGGAGTGCGCCTGCCCGACAGTGAATTGTACACGCTCGTCCGCCAGGGACCGGCGCCCGAAACCGTTGACCGCGAAATCGACAAATGACCGCGCGCCCGGTTCCGCCGAAGGCGGAGTCCGCGCGGGTTCAGGAAATTCTTCAGGAGGACACAACCATGAAACGCCAGTCTTGGAAAAAAATCACGGCGATTTGTTGTCTGGCATTGAGCCTGACTGCGACGCAGGCATTTGCCCGCGGGGGAGCTCCGGGCGGCGGTGGCGGCGGCGGGCCGCACATCGGTGGCGGAGGCGGTGGGCCCGCGCCGCACGTCAACCCGGCTCCGCACGTCAACCCCGCGCCGCACGTCAACCCCGCGCCGCATGTCAATCCGGCTCCGCACGTGAACCCGGCGCCACACGTCAACCCGGCCCCGCGTGCAAACGTCGCGCCGCACGGCAACGTCGCGCCGCACACGAACGCTGCGCCGCACGTCAACGCTGCGCCACGGACGGGCGGCGTCGCGCCACATGTTGGCGGCACGCA
>JBLMWR010000105.1:0-5879 GCA_050257335.1 Deltaproteobacteria bacterium
CTCCGCATCGACCGGTCTGCGGGCTGCCAGTTTGCTCGATCAGCGATCCTCCGCCGATGGCGCCCACGACGAGCGCGCCACTGGCTCCTCATCAGAACGCCAGTCGAATCAGCAACTTACGTCTCATCATGCGGGACGCTGGGCGACCCGCCGTTTTTGTCCAATTCCTGAGCATTGGATAAATGCAACCGTCATTCCAAACAAGAATGCTTTCCAGGCGACCGGAAAGGGACCAACGCTCCGGCTTGCTCGACATACCCTGCGTCGGCGTGAATAATCCGGTTCAGGATCCAGCCACGCATGAACATCAGCATCGTCATCGCGCCGGGCGGCCAGCTCCGCCTCGAAAACGCTCCCGAAAGCCTACCCGAAGTCCCCGCCTCCGTGGCCGCGCTGCTGGAAGGCGCCTTTGCGAAATCGAGCGGCACAGGGTTGCTGCTCCTTGCGTCGCAGGAACTCGATCGGGAATTGCCGGCGGCCCTGCTCTTCTGGCGGGAGCTGGCCCGGCGGTTCTTTCAGGCCGTTTGTCAGCAGGGAGACGGGGCCTTCGACAAATGGTCCGCGATTCCGGCACCCGCCGAAGACGAGTTGACGCGGCTCGCATCCGAAGCCCCGCCCATGCGCGGTCTGGAATACTTGAACGCGAACCTGCTCCAGGCATTGTGGAACGAATTGCGCGAAACGGTCGTCGATCAGGCGAGAACGCATCCGCAGGGCCCTGCGGCGTATCTCAGCAGAGTTAATCCGCTGTGGCATCTGCTGGGACGCGTCACGTTCCATCTGGCCGAAAACAAGCGCGATGCCGAACGTCCCTTCGCGTTTCTCGCGACGTATACGCACCGTCTGTCGGGCCAGGCGCGGCTCCAGCATCTGCCCCTGGCCGAGGCGGTCAAAACCTACGCCGGGGCGAAGGACCGGGCCAAGCTCGAATCGCTGCTCGAACCGGTCAAGCGGGCGTCGGAGCAGAGCGGCCTGGTTCGCGAGCTGCTCGAAACGAAGGCGCTTTTCGCCCCGCAGGCCTGGACCATCAGGCAGGCTCATCGGTTTTTGACCGAGTCGTCGCGTATCGAAGAAGCGGGAGTCGTCGTCCGCGTGCCCGACTGGTGGTCGGCCCGCAGGCCCCCGCGACCGCAGGTTCAGGTACGAATCGGCGCAAAACCCGCCGGCGCTCTCGGGACGGACCAGCTGCTCGACTTCGAGGTCGGCCTGGCCCTCGACGGCCAGACCCTCGGTGCTGAGGAACGCCGTAAGCTGCTGGCCGGCACCGAGGGACTCATGCTGCTTCGCGGCAAGTGGGTGGAAGTCGACCGCCAGCAGTTGCAACAGGCCCTCGATCACTGGCAGGAGCTCGAGCGGCAGTATCGGGACGGGATCGGCTTCATCGACGGCATGCGACTGCTGGCTGGAGCGCGGATCGACGCGGGGGACGCGGCGGAAGAAGAGGCCAACGGCTGGTCACGCGTCACGGCGGGGGTTTGGCTCCGCGAGACGCTCGAGCGCATTCGCCGGCCCGAAACGATCGACGCCTGCCAACCCGGCCGCGAGCTCGTCGCCACCTTGCGCCCCTACCAGGCGGACGGGGTGCGGTGGCTGTGGTTCATGACGGAACTGGGGCTGGGAGCCTGTCTGGCGGACGACATGGGCCTGGGGAAGACGATTCAGGTGATCGACCTCCTGCTGCAGCGCAAGGGACGGGACGCAGCGCCGCGAGCCGCGCCGCACCTGCTCGTTGTGCCGGCATCGCTTCTGGGAAACTGGCGGCAGGAACTGGCCCGTTTCGGCCCCTCGCTGCGGGCATTTTTCGCACACCGTTCGGAATGCAACGCCGACGATCTCTCGCGCGTCGCCGCCGCCCCGCAAAAACAACTGGCGGAACACGACTTGGTCGTGACGACGTACGGTCTGCTGCGCCGGCAGGACTGGCTTCAGAAAGTCCGCTGGTCCCTTGTCATTCTGGACGAGGCGCAGGCGATCAAGAACGCTTCTTCCACGCAGACCCGCGCGGTCAAAAAACTTCCCGCCGCAGGCCGCATCGTGCTGACCGGGACCCCCGTCGAAAACCACCTCGGCGACCTGTGGTCGCTCTTTGATTTCTGTTGCCCGGGGCTGCTGGGGACTGCCGGCCAGTTCAAGGAATTCGTCAAACGATTGAACAAGCGCCAGGATGCGAAGGCCTTCGGCACGCTGCGCCAGCTCGTCAGGCCCTACATCTTGCGGCGCCTCAAAACCGACCCCCGCATCGTGCCCGACCTCCCCGAAAAAACTGAAATGCGCACCGAGTGCGGTTTGTCGAAGAAACAGGCGGCCCTGTACGGCAAGGCCGTCGAAGACCTCGCCGGACGCCTGAAGAAAGCCGAGGGAATCGCCCGCCGGGGACTCGTCCTGGCGACCCTCATGCAGCTCAAACAGATCTGCAATCACCCCGCGCAGTACTTGCATGCGGCCGCATTCGCCGCCGAAGAAAGCGGCAAGTTCGAACGGTTGAAGCTCCTCTGCGAGCCGATCGCCGAACGCCAGGAGAAAATGCTCGTGTTCACCCAGTTCCAGTCGCTCACCGAGCCGCTCGCCGAGTTTCTGGCGACCATCTTCGGCCGGAGCGGCCTCGTGCTGCACGGAGGGACGCCCGTCAAAAAACGATCGGAACTGGTGAAGACATTTCAGGACGACGGCGGCCCACCCTTCTTCGTGATCTCGCTCAAGGCCGGCGGCAGCGGACTCAACCTCACGGCCGCTTCCCACGTCATTCACTTCGACCGCTGGTGGAACCCGGCGGTCGAAAACCAGGCCACCGACCGCGCGTTTCGCATCGGCCAGAAACGCAACGTGCTGGTCCACAAATTCGTCTGCCGCGGCACGGTCGAGGAGCGCATCGACGCCATGATTCGCGACAAACAGTCTCTGGCCGACCAACTGCTCGATCAGGACAGTGAGAGACTGCTCACCGAGATGAAAGACGACGAGCTCCTGCGCTTCGTGGCCCTCGACATCGGGCGGGCGACGGCGGACGAGTGATTCGCGAGCATGGGGTGGGCCAATCGGCAAAGTGCTCCGGGCCGGGGCACCTTGCCACCTCCGATTGATCGGAGGCCCCTCTCATGAGCCGGGCGCTCTTGGAATCCACCACGCGGTGATTAAACTATGACCTTGGGGATATTCGCCGCGGTAGTTCATTCAGGATCCCGCCCGACAGTCTGGTGGACAATTTGGTAGAAAGGATTCGAGCCATGGCGTGGTACGGCCGTTTTGGTGGATGGAAACCCTATGTTCCCGTGGCCCAGCGCAGGGCCCAGTCCTCCAGATACGCGGCCCAGGTCGCCAAGCGAGAGAAACGCGAGCTCGCCCCGGTGACCATCGCCGGCCAGAAGATCGCCCGTTCCTTCTGGGGCAAAGCCTGGTGCGACAACCTCGAACGTTACAGCGATTACTCCAACCGCCTGCCGCGCGGCCGTACTTACGTGCGGAACGGCTCCGTGATCGATTTGCAGATCGCGGCCGGCGAGATCAAGGCCCTGGTGAGCGGCTCGAGCGTCTACAAGGTCTCGGTTTCCATCCGGACGCTGGAAAAGAAGGCCTGGAAGAGAATCAAGCACGACTGTTCGCAGTCGATCGATTCGCTGATCGACCTGTTGCAGGGACGATTCGACCAGGGAATCATGCAGCGTCTCACCGAGCGCGACGACGGGCTCTTTCCCAGGCCCGCAGAAATCAAGATGAGTTGCTCGTGCCCCGACTGGGCCGGACTGTGCAAGCACGTGGCCGCCGTCCTGTACGGCGTGGGAGCGCGGCTCGACACGTCCCCCGAACTGCTCTTCACTCTCCGCGCCGTCGATCACCTGGAGTTGATCAGCCAGGCCGTCGCCGCCGATAACCTCGATCGGACTCTCGCCGGCCGGCAGGACGGTGCGCTCGCCGGAAGCGACCTGGGGGAATTGTTCGGAATCGAGATCGACGCCGGCGACGGCGAGCTTTCTACGCGATCTCAGGACAACGGCCCTCTGGAAGCTCCCGCCGGGAAACGGCGTCCGGGATGCAAGCGCGCCGCGCCCTCGACTGTCGACGTCAAAGTCGATCCCCGGGTTCCTCTCAAGCCAGGCAGCGGGTGCACACGGGCGGCGCGAAAGAAGCCCGCCGCGAAAAAACCGGCCACCAAGAAGCGCGCCGCCAAGAGCCGCGCCGCCACACCCGCCCGCGCCCTCGCGACGAGACGCAAAACCCCGTAGTCCTGCCGTTGAGCTACGGATTGCCCGGCACGAACGTCGCCGGCGTTCCTGTCGGCGCCGCGACCTTCCCGTGCACCTTGAACGTCACCGGATCGGGAATGCCGCTGATCGTCAGCGTGAACTCTTCTGAAACCGAGCCTGGTTCCGCCGGGGCGATCATCGTGAGCGGCAGCACGTGAACGGTCTTCGGTTCCTTCGGCAGCCGCACTTCGAATACCCCCGCCGTCTTTTCGCTTTCAATCTTCTCAATCAGAAACGGCTTTTTGCCGCGGGCCACGATATTGAGCGTCTTGCGTTCTCCGGGAACGAGCGTGCCGAACGAAACCAGCTCGGGGCTGACGGCGTACTCGGGCTCGATCCTGGCTTCCACGAGCACGGGGATATTCGGATTGTTGGGGTTATCGGTGACGAGGGTGACCTGGTCGCGCAGATCGCCCAGCGGGGAGGTTCCCCTGATGGTGACGTGAAGCTCGTAATGGATTGCCGCCGCGTCGCGGCGGGCTTCGACCAGTTGGGCGACGACATTCGGGTTCTTGGATACCGCTTCTTTGATAGTCGACGTCCCGCGCCACGCATAAACGATGGCCAGTTTCCGCAGTGCGTCGGTGCCTTTCGTGATCTGCCCGAACTCGGCGGCGCCCGGGTTGATGAGAACTTCAGGGTTGATGAAGGCCCGCACCGGAATGCGGACGCTGGTCAGCAAGGGCTGATCGAAGGTGACCGTGACGACCGTTTCCTTCAGGAGCGAAAACTTGCGGGTGTTCATCGTGATGTCGACGTCGGTCGATTCGCCGCTGGCCAGAGTGTCTTTGGCCGGTTTGCCCGCGGTGCACCCGCAACTGGAGGCGATCCCGAGGATGTGTACGGTCTGCTCATACTTATTGGTGACCTTCAGGCGCTGCTTGAGATCGGCCCCGCTGGGAACGTTGCCGAAATCGACTTCGAGCTTGTCGAACATCTTCTGCGCCCATTGCGGATCCTGGGCCCAAGCCCGCGTACCGCCGGCAAACAGCGCCCATCCCAACAGAAAACTCCACAAGACTTTACTTCGCATCACACCCTCCAACCGGAGTCCAGTCCCCCGGGGAATGACGCTCCCGGGCTGTCCGAGATTCTAGCAAACTTCCCGTTCACGCAAAGGCGGATTTCGCCCCCGAAGGATGGGCTTCCAGGCCCGTCCGTGCCTGACAGATGCCCCTGAAGCCGCGCGACCGGCATGCCCAAACCGCCCGGCGAGTCGATCGTCACGCACGGGCCTGGAAGCCCATGCTGCAAGCTCCGCCCCGCGCCGCTCACCGCCTCCCCTTCCCCTCCTTCCGCAGCGTGGGATAAAACTGCACCCACACGTTGTCGTCGTCTGCATGCTGCAGGTGGCAGTCGTAACACGCCTTGTCGGGAAAGGCCTTCGCCGTCTTCGACTCGAGTCCGAAATCGTAATACGCCCAGTCGGTCTTCGACCCGTCCGGCCGCGCGCTGTTCTTCACCGCCACCGCCACGCCCGCATGCGCCCCGGGGAAGAGCCCTTCCGCAACGATCTTCCGCGGCTCGCGCTCTTCGGCCTTGAAGATATCGAGCACCAGGACCGTCTTCTCCGGAAACTTCCCGGTCTTGACGTACTGGGCGTATACTTCGGGGTTGATGTAGACGTTGTGGAAGTTG
>JBLMWR010000106.1:0-7862 GCA_050257335.1 Deltaproteobacteria bacterium
GGCCATGCTTGAAGCCGCCACGGGGCGCAAGGCCTTCAGCGTCGGTAAGCCCAGTCCGGTGATGATGCGCATGGCCCGCAAGCAGCTTGGTTTGACCAGCGCCCGGACGACGATGATCGGCGACACGATGGAAACCGACATTCTTGGCGGCGTGCAACTCGGCTACCGCACGATCCTGGCTCTTTCGGGGGGAACGCGACAGGAAGACATCTCCCGGTTCGCCTTCCGCCCGGATCTCATCGTCAAATCGGTCGCCGATTTGATGGACTCGCCGGCGCTGTTCGAGTCGCAGGCGGCGTGAGTACGTCGGGCTTTTAGCCTGACAGCAATGCGGCACTCAAGTGATAACTAAGTCGAGCCGGCCACAGACTCGGCCCCCGACCGGCGAGAGCCCGTATGTTGGCCTGTTCGCCGGATTATACGCTCGAAAGCACATCGCCGTCAGGCTATAAGCCTGACCTACTTCGCGAAAAATACCCTCTCCGCCGTCTTCCGCAGGATCCATTCCTTGTCCTCTGCCTTGAGAAAATCGAGGCCGTGGAGGATCAGGTCGATCGACTGCTGGTAGGTGTGATCAACGACCTGGTACGGGCAGTCCGTGGCCCACATCAGCCGCTCGGGGCCGAACGCTTCAAAAACCTGTTTGATCATCGGGGCCAGATCGAGATACGGCGGCTTCTTCTTCCCCAGCGCGTAGAACGCCGAGACTTTCACTGTTATCCGTTTGTGTCTGGCCATGTCGCACAGTGCCTTGACCTCGGCCGGTTCGATCTTGCCCGAGACGCCGATGCGACACAGGTGATCGATGACGACCGGCGTGTCGGGAAACTTCTGGCACGCTTTGCCGAGCGCGGAGAGCGCGTTGGGGTCGATCAGGCAGCACATATTGAGCTGTTCTTCGGCCCCGGTCTTGAACATCGCCTGCAGCCCGGCCCCGTCGAGCCAGCGCTCGATCGGCATGTCTTTCGGATAAATCCGAAAGCCGCGGACTCCCTGCGCCTTCAGCTCCTTCATTTCTGCTTCCGGATGCAGCGCGTTCTGATCGATGACGGCGACTCCCGAGAACTTTCCGGGATGCGATTTGATCGCGTCGAGCATGTAGCGGTTGTCGTAGCCATAGAACGACATCTGGATCAACACGACCCGATTGACCCCCGAGGGTTTGCTGCGTTCGATCAGCTCCTCGACGGTGAAGCTGGGAGGCTCCATGTTGGCCCGGCGGAAACCGGCCGCCAGCGGGTAATGCGCCGTGTCGGGCGTCCAGATGTGCGAGTGGGCGTCGATATAGTTCATGCGGCTTTTTCCTGTTGAGTGCTTATGACCTGTTGAAAGCGGGTGGATGAAGCCCTCGCCGAATCGCGAGTCACCGATTCTCCTTCGATCCGGCTCGGCGGAAGCCCGATCCTCCCGACGTCGGGGCATTTTTTGACCGGCTGGGACGCAGGGTGTAAGTTTAGCAGCCGCTCATCCCATCGCCCACCTGCGGAGATGTTTCGATGACCTCGCCAGATCGAAATCGAAGTGGGGGACGTCCAGGCAATACCTCGGCAGCATGCAGGGGGCGGCGTCGGATGAAGGAAGCGACAGCCGCCACAGCACATCCGTGCCCGACGCAGCAGGGCTCAATGAAAACAGATCGATGACGGCGGCTTCGCGGACGCGTCACAGGTCGATCAGTTCGTCCAGAAAGCGAACGAGGGGGGGCTCGATCCCGTTAAACCGGGTAAACGTGCACTCGGAATAGGCTCCGGCGATGTCGAAGACAATCAAATCGCCCTCGCGCACGGAATTCGGCAGTTTCTGTCCCTTGCTGATCGTATCCGCACTGTCGCACGTCGGCCCGCAAAGAGTGAACAGGGCCTCGGTTCCCGATCGGTGGGCGACCGTTACGGGGTAGACGATGCGATCGAGGGCTTCGCTCAGTCCGTGGTAGGTTCCGACGTCCAGATGGAGCCACTCGCCCTCGGCCCGGGGTGCGCGCAGCATGAGGCGGGAGCTCAGCGCCGCCGCCGTGGCCACGATGCCCCGGCCGGGCTCGACCGCGAGCGTCAGCGGATGATCGGGCAGCTCGTTCTTGAGTAGGCCATCCACCGCGCCGAGAATCTCGGCCACAGTCGGAATGCTCCGCCCCAGGTATGGCGCGGGGTAGCCGCCGCCGATGTCGAACAGCTTCAGATCGATCCCTTCTCTCTTGAGATCGCGGAAGATCGCGGCCGCTTCTTTCGCCGGGGTCTCCCAGGCCTTCACGCTGTAGCACTGCGTGCCGACGTGGTAGTGCGTCCCGTAGGGCTCCAGGCCGAGCGTCTTGCCGAGTCTCAAGAGCGCCTTCGCATTCTCCGGGGTGGTGCCGAACTTCTCCCCCAGGGGATGTGCGGCCTCCTTGTTGTTGACCAGCAGCCGCACATAGAGTTTCGAGCCCGGCGCAAATTTGGCCAGTTTGCGGACCTCTTGTTCGGCGTCGGCGACATAGGCGATCACCCCTTTCTCGAAGGCGTCGTGAATGTCGGCAGGAAACTTGACCGTGTTGGAGAAGATGCACTTGTCTGGCGAAACACCGGTCTCGAGGGCCAGATCGAGCTCCGCCCGGGACGCAACGTCGAAGCCGCCCCCGAGTGCGGCGATGCGCCGCAGGATGCGGGGCGTCGGGCAGGCCTTGATGGCGTAGTGGATCGCGACATCCTTCCTGGCTTCGAGGAAGGAAAGGTAATTCTCCTCGACCTGAGCGAGATCGTAAACGAGCACCGGACGGGGAATGCGCTCTAACGCTTTGAGCAATCGCAGGCTCGGGGGGCCTATGTGACGCGTCCTGCCGCGCAGCCTCCTCAGGCGTGCGGCGGCATTCGAGGCGTCCCCGACGCCGGGCGGCAACGGTTCGTCAACGGCCCGGGCAGACTCGCGTTCAGGAGTAATCAGGACTCCTGCAGACGCAGCGAGGCCGAGTTTCAGAAGGTTCCGTCGGTTCATGGAAACCATTGGCATCTCTCCATCTCATCGCCTGACGTGATTGGGCGATCGGCCAAAATCGAACCCCGGGTCATCCGGTGGGGCGCCCAGCAACTTGAAATGAACTTCCCGTCGCCGTCCGGCGTCACGTGTCAGATCAGCGAACCTCCATCCTGACACTCCACGATCAACGGGCTTCCTTCGATCGAGTACCGGCCGCCGATGATGCGTCGAATGTCCGTAACGGGATTCCTCCTGCCGTTCTCGATGACTTGGAGCGCAACAAAGAACCCACGGGCGCCGTCGCGGCGATCGTGGGCTGCCATTGCCGTCTCTGTCCCCTTTTTCGTGGGGCCGATATGCGGATACAATAGCTCATTGACTATTTCAAATCAATCACTCTGCGCAATAGCCAGTGGGTCGGTTCTAGTTATTCCGGAGATTGTCGAGCAGCCCGACGATTTCCCGGATTGACCACAGGCAACCGGTGATGCCACCCCGGATCGGTGTGTTACAGCGAGGCTGGAAGCTGCGACGTGACGGCCAGGACCGCTTCAACCACGCTGCGGAGGTCGCGCAGTCGGAAGGGTTTCTCGAGCAATTTCACGACCGGGGGGACGACGTGCTTTTCGGGATGCCCCGATCGGAGCCACCTCGTGGTCAAGACCACCGGGATCGGCGGGGCCTGGCTGTTCTCGCGCAAGTCGGCCAGCACGCCCTCAGCGCCTCCCCAGAGAAGTTCCAGATCCAGCACCAGGGCATCGGGGTGGAACTCGCGCATCGCGGACAGGCAATCAACGCCGTCCGAGGCTGTCGCGATCTCGAAACCGAAATTCGGGAAATACTGATGATAAATCTGTCGCATGTACGGGTCGGCGTCGGTCGCCAGGAGACGCGGAAGCATGACCTCTCCTTAATTCCACGCAAGTCCTTGTTCCACGCAAGCGGTATCAACTGGCGAAAGGCGGCATCCGTCATCAGGCGACGCCGTCCTCGATCAGCGGGACCAGTATCGGCACGTCGACCGGTTTACTGAGCACCTGCCGCAATCCTGCAGCCAGGGCGGCTTCGGTCGTCTCGGGCGAAGCGTATCCCGTCACCAGCAGCCCGCTAATGTCTCCACGGATCTGCCGCATTTGCCGGAACAATTCGACGCCGGTCATGCAGGGCAGCCTGTAATCCAGCAGTGCCATGCGGTAGGGGTGCTGTTTCAGCAAATCGAGAGCATCGTTGCCCCGATAAGCCACGTCGACGTCGTAACCGAATTCGGTCAGGATGTCCGACAGGTTCGCGCAAGTGTCAATGTCGTCGTCGACGACGAGCAGCTTGTTGTCGTTCATGGGCATCATCACCCCCGGTCGGCTGCCCGCCATGAGCAGCCGACGCGTTGAAGTCAATCGCTCTCAAACTTCCGCCGCATCTCCGTTCTGTTCAGCGTATCGGGCAGCGTTTACTCGTCGATTATGACCCCGTTTGGCAGCGGTTCATGAATTTGTGCGATCTGTGCATCTTCGGCCTCCCCCGGGATGACGGAATCGCTCAGTTGCCCGGAATCGTTCTCCTGCATTCTCCTCCGCACTTCGGCGCGATGGACCGGGATCTCGCACGGTGCAGTCACTCCCAGCCGCACCGAATTGCTGCGGACCTGCACGACGGCGATTTCGACATCCGGGCCGATCATTACCCGCTCCCCGAGTTTGCGCGTGAGGACCAGCATCATTCACCTCCGTATAAAACGGTCTGCCGCACGACTGCGGCCGAGGATCTGGTCTGGCAGCAGCGACGCGCCAGGTAGACGAGTCGCTCCAGGGTCCGGCGGTCGTGGAGTTCGAGGTGCTCGTCGACGCCGCTCGGCAGGGGCAACCGGGCGGCCCGGATCGCCCGCACCAGCTCGTCGTCCGTCATTTGGGCGATCTCAACCGGCGTGAATCCGGCAATCAGCGCATCGTCAAGCGCTTCGACAGCCCTCGGCGACGAAGAGACGCTCGCGCGGGACCCCGCTTCGAATTCGGCGATCAGCAGGTTGGGTCTCATGGTGTGATCTGTTTCCGGTCGCATCCAAAGCCGCTCGCACGTTCGCGCGGCTCCGTCCCGGAATCCATTCCCGTGAGGCCCGTCCGTACCTGAGGGCGGCCGTGCCGCCGTATCTCGCATTCCTGAAAGATTTTTGTTTTACTGTTGCCCGGCGGGATGCTCGTACGCAGCCCGCAGCATTCCTCCTTGCCGTCGTATGAAAAACTTCCCCGCTCCTGTTGCCACCTCAGCCAGCCCCACGTCCCGTTTGGTTTGTCGAGCGACGCCAGCTCATCTCAGAATAACCGGGATTCCCAAAATGGCGAGTCGGGAATCGGGAGACAAAACTTGTAGGGGAAAACCTGACACCGGTCTGCCCCCGTCCGTCGAGTCAATTTTCGTGCGGCAGTCGATAGAATGGCGGGTTGCGTTCGGCCGCATTTAGCGAAAGCAGCCGTTCGCCTGGGCGGCTCCACGTGGGTTTCGCTGTTTGTGCCGCGTGATGTATCATCGCCGAGGAATCAGGAAGCGCCGGCCATGGCTGCGAAGAAAAAAGTCAAAAAACCGGCAAAGGCTTCCCTGAAGATCGAGCTCGCTCCACGTCCCGCGGCAGCCCCCGAGGCGCCAAAGGAAAGTCCGCTCCCGGCGCCCGAAGCCGAGATTGTGGATACGAGGCCTGAGCGACTCGGTCCTCCCGTGGCGGGAATCGGCGCCTCCGCCGGCGGGCTCGACGCCTTCAAGAAGTTCTTCACCGCGATGCCGGCCGACAGCGGTATCGCCTTCGTCCTCATTCCCCACCTCGATCCCAAGCACGAGAGCCTGATGGTCGAGCTGATCTCCCGGCACACGACCATGCCGGTGGTGGAAGCGGCAGACGGCATGGCCATCGAGGCCAACCGCGTCTACGTCATTCCTCCCAACAAGTACATGACCATCTCGGGGGGCGTCCTGCGCCTGACGGGGCCGGTTGAGCGCGCCGGTCCGCAGACGTCGATCGATCTCTTCCTGCGCTCGCTCGCTGAAGACAGGCTGGAAAAAGCGATCTGCATCATCCTCTCGGGGACGGGCGCACACGGCACGCTGGGGCTGCAGGCGGTCAAGGCCGCGGGGGGAATGGCCATGATTCAGGACCCCGCGACGGCTGACTATCCGGTGATGCCGCAAAGCGCGATTGCCACGGGCCTGGCCGACTACATCCTGCCGGTCGAGCAGATGCCCGAGGCGCTGCACAACTACATTCAGCACTTCTACGGCGGCACCGGCCCGGTCGAGGCGGGAGTGGCCAAGGCGCCGGACGAGCTGAACCAGTTGCTGGCCCTGCTGCGGGCGCGGCTGAAGCTCGATTTCCGCTGTTACCGCAAGAAGATGCTCACCCGCCGCATCGAGCGGCGGATGAGCCTGAGCCATTTCGAGCGCCTCGCCGATTATCTGGCCTTCCTGCGCGAGCACCCGGAGGAGCTCAAGCATCTTTCGCGGGACCTCCTCATCAGCGTGACCAGCTTTTTCCGCGATCGCGAGGCGTGGCATGCCCTCGAAACCAAGGTCGTCGCGCCGCTCGTGCGGTCGAAGGAGCCCGACGAGCCGGTGCGGGTCTGGGACATCGGCTGCGCCACCGGCGAAGAATCGTATTCGCTGGGGATCCTGCTTCTGGAGCAGCTCGCCGCCGAACAGAAATACTGCCCCATCCAGATTTTTGCCACGGACGTGGATGACGACGCTCTGGAAGTCGCCCGCCAGGCCACCTACCCCGAGAGCATTTCCGCCGACGTTTCTCCCGAGCGGCTCTCGCGGTTTTTCAGCCGCGCCAGCGAGTCGGCATATCAGATCAGCAAGCCGCTTCGCGAAACCGTTGTCTTTGCGCATCAGAACCTGATCACCGACGCGCCGTTTTCGAAGCTCGATCTCATCGTCTGCCGCAATCTGCTGATTTACCTCGACCCGGAAATGCAGAAGAAGGTCATCTCGCTGCTGCACTTTGCGCTGAGCAGCGGGGGATTTCTGTTTCTGGGCCCGTCGGAGACCATTGGCCGGAACGTCGACCTGTTCGAGCCGGTCTCGGCAAAATGGAGGCTCTACCGCCGCATCGGCCCCAGCCGCGTGGACGGCCTGCAGTTGCCGGTGATGCAACTCGCGCCGCGGCGTGCCAAGGCGGCGACGGCCGAGCGCCCCTGTCTCCCCGCCAAGCTCGCCGAACTGGCGCAGAATTTTCTCCTCAGGCGTTTCGCCCTGGCGTGCGTGGTAATCAACCGCAACTACGACGTTCTGCACTTCGCCGGGCCGACCGAGGACTACCTCATTCAGCCCGGCGGCCCTCCCACGCACGACCTGCTCTCGCTGGCGCGGCCGGGACTGGAGACCAAATTACGGGTGGTCATTCAGCGGGCCATCCGCCAGAACACGCCGCAGAGCGTCAAGGACGTGATGATGCGCCATGGCGGCCGCAACCGGCGCGTCAACATCGACGTCGAGCCGCTCACCCTTTCCAAGCAGACCGAAGGCCTGCTGCTGGTCGCCTTTCAGGAGCAGCCGCATGCCGGGAAGGAAACGCTGGCGGAGTCGAAAGCCCGCGCCCAGTCGGAAGAATCGAACCTGATGCGGCAGCTCGAGCTGGAGCTGGAAACGACGCGCGAAGACCTGCAGAGCACCGTGGAGGAGCTGGAAAGCTCGAACGAAGAGCTGAAGTCCTCCAACGAAGAGATCATGTCGATGAACGAGGAGCTGCAGTCCACCAACGAGGAGCTGGAAACCTCGAAGGAGGAGCTGCAGTCGCTCAATGAAGAGCTGACCACGGTCAACAACCAGTTGCAGGACAAGGTCCAGGACCTGGAAACGGCCAGCAACGACATGGCCAACCTCCTCAACTGCACCGACATCGCCACTGTTTTCCTCGACAGGAATTTTCGGAT
>JBLMWR010000107.1:0-10611 GCA_050257335.1 Deltaproteobacteria bacterium
GCGTTTCACTTCGTCGAGCGCACGGCGGACATCGTCGGCGCTCCGCTGCGCCTTGATTCGCTGCAGAGCGGATCGCTGATCCCGCTCGACTGATTCGTCGATTTCCAAAAGTTCAATCGGCTTCTCCTCGGCCTCCTCGAACGCGTTCACGCCGACGATCAGCTTGCGGCGGGCGTCCAGTTCGCGCTGATAGGCAAACGCGGCGTCGGCGATTTCGCGGCGAATGAATCCCGACTCGATCGCCGCGATCATTCCGCCGGCCGCGGTGATCTGCCCGAAATAGCTCTGCGCCTCCTGCTGCATCCGCCGCGTGATCGACTCGACAAAATAGCTCCCGCCGAGCGGATCGACCGTGTTCGTCACCCCCGTCTCGTGGGCGAGCAGTTGCTGAGTCCGCAAGGCGAGGGTGACGGCGTGTTCGCTCGGCAGGGCGAGCGTCTCGTCCATGCTGTTGGTGTGCAGCGACTGGCACCCTCCCAGCACGGCAGCCAGCGCCTGATACCCGACCCGCACGAGGTTCAGCTCCGGCAGCCGGTCCTGCAGCGAGCAGCCCGCAGTCTGCGCATGGAACCGCAGCTTCCACGAGGCTTCCTGCTTCGCCCGGTAGTGATTCCGCATCCGGTCGGCCCACAACACGCGGGCGGCGCGGTATTTTGCCACTTCCTCGAACAGGTCGTTATGCGAGTTGAAGAAAAAACTGAGCCGCGGCGCGAACTCGTCCACCTGCAAGCCCCGTGCCAGGCACTGATCGACGTAATGGAAACCGTCCGCGAGCGTGAACGCCAGTTCCTGAGCCGCGGTCGAGCCGGCCTCGCGGATGTGGTAGCCGCTGATCGACACGGGATTCCATTGCGGGACGTGCCGCGCGCAGAATTCGATCACGTCGGTCACAAGCCGCACCGAGGGCTCGGGAGGAAAGACGTATTCGTTTTGGGCGTGGAATTCCTTGAGAATGTCGTTCTGAATCGTCCCGCGGAGCTGCCGCCAGTCGCAGCCGCGCTCGCGGGCGTTCTCGAGGAAGAACGCCATGATGACGATCGCCGGGGCGTTAATCGTCATCGACACCGAAACTTTCGCCAGGTCGATCCCCTCGAAGAGCTGGCGCATGTCGTCGATCGTATCCACGGCAACACCCAGCCGGCCCACTTCCCCCAGCGACCGCGGATCGTCGCTGTCGAGCCCCATCAGCGTGGGGAGGTCGAACGCCGTGCTCAGCCCGGTCTGCTGGCGGGCCAGCAGAAAGCGAAACCGCTCGTTCGTCTGCCGCGGCGTCCCGAACCCGGCGAACTGCCGCATCGTCCACAACCGCCCGCGGTACATGCTGGCGTGGACGCCGCGCGCGTACGGGTACTGCCCCGGATACCCGAGCTGCGCCGCGCAGTCGAAACCGGCGAGATCGTCGGGGGTGTAGAGCGGCTCGATGGACATGCCGCTGACAGTCGTCGCCGGCTGCTCGCGCGGCGCCGACGCCTGCAACTCCTTTTGCCATCGCTCGCGGGCCTGATCACCACCGCTGGTCATGATTGCTCTCCCGACCACTGTCTATTCTCAATTACACGCCTGAGGTGCCGAATCGACAAGGCATTATTCCCAAATCCCGTTGCGAATCGGGAAAGTCGCGGATGAAAGGTCAGCAAAAACTGGTGGGTTCGGCCTTTGGGCGGCGCAACGACGTGCACGGCGAGCGTCGACCCTGGTAGCATGGGCTTCCAAGCCCGTGCGTACTGATCGACCGTGCAATTCGGGTGGGAGTCGCGACAATTCAATCGTCCAATCGCGACCATCACCGACCGGCTTGGAAGCCCATCCTACGGAGCGGCACCAGAAATCAACGCACCAACTGGCCGAGGGCGCCGCCAAACTGCTCGTGGACCTCGGCGGTCTGGCGGACGACGAGGACATTGAGCGGCTGATAAAAATTGAGCGTGCCGTTGCCGCCGTTTACCGACCACGTGTCGGGGGCAATCGTCGTCTGAATGAGATCGATGAGCTGCTGCGCAGATCCGGCGGTGCCCCCCGAATTGAACGCAGCGGCGCGGACCACGCGGCGATGGAGCACGTTGTGGAGTTCCGATAGCCGCGTGCGGACTTGCGCCTGCAATCGCCGGCGTTCCGTAACCGGGAGCTTTTCAGAATGCCCGAGCTGCCGATACACGGCGACGACGGTGGGGGTCGTCTCGACCGGGTCGCGGCCGCTCGTCCGGCTCGACTCGCGCAGCGCCCGGGTCACCGCCTGGCGCGCCTCGTGCGGCGTGGCGAACACCGGCTCTGCGGCACGCTCGACCGCCTGATCGTTTGGCGTTGTCTGTGGTTCGTTCTCAAACTCCGGCCCGACCAGCACCGCCATCAGCATCGAGACCGTCGGTATCATGCCACGCTCCTCGAAGGAAAACCCGATCATCGGCCCACGACAGTCAATCTACTCAGCGGTCGTCGGAGAGGCAATGGGAACTGTGCGCCAGGTCGAACGAAGGTTCATCCAACCAATCTGCGGAAATCTGAGCAATCTGTGGATTATTTTTCGTCATAAGTAGTGTCCCTCGGATCGCTCACCGAACGGGGAGGAAGAGATCCACAGATTTCACAGATTGACGCAGATTCTGGCGATCAGAATTGACGTCTGGTGGAGGTGGCGAGCGCCTTCCCGGCGCACTTTTTCACGCGAGGATGTCGTCGATCACCTCACCCTCCACATCTGTGAGCCGGTAATCGCGGCCGGCGTGGCGGTAGGTGAGCTGGGTGTGGTCGAGCCCCAGCAGGTGCAGAATCGTGGCGTGGAAGTCGGGCATGGTGACTTTGTTCTCGGCCACGTAATACCCGAATTCGTCGGTCTTGCCGTAGACAATTCCTCCTTTGACCCCGCCGCCGGCGAGCCACACCGAAAAGGCGTGGGGGTGATGGTCGCGGCCATCGGTTCCCTGGGCCGCCGGCGTGCGGCCGAACTCGGTGCCGAAGATGACCAGCGTGTCGCTCAGCAGGCCCCGCGCTTTGAGGTCCCTCAGCAGCGCCGCGATCGGCTGATCGACCTTCTTGGCGTTGCTCGAATGATTGTTGCGCAGATCGCCGTGGGCGTCCCAATAGTTGCGTGGATAACTGTAGTTCACCTGCACGAACCGCACGCCGGCCTCGACGAACCGCCGCGCGAGAAGGCACTGCCGGGCGTATTCGTCGGTCGGCTCTTCGCCGACGCCGTAAAGTTTCCGCACGGCGTCGCTCTCATTCGAAAGATCCATTACCTGCGGCGCTTCCATCTGCATCCGGAAGCTCATCTCGAAGGCGGCAATGCGGGCTTCGAAGCGGGGATCGTCGCCGGCCCGCGCCAGGTGCTCGCGGTTGCGCTGTGACAGAAGGTCGAGCTGCAGGCGCTGCAGCGCGGGATCGTCGCCGGGCTGAAGATTCGAGAGGACCGCCTGCTGGAAGGGGGTGCTGCCGTCGCCGATCCGCGTTCCCTGGAAGCTCGCTGGGAGAAACGCCGAGCCGTAGTTCTGGGCGCCGCCGTGATAGAGCGACGGGCTGAGGCTGATGAAACCGGGGAGGTTCTGATTGTCGGTCCCCAGGCCGTAGAGAGTCCAGGCCCCCATGCTGGGGCGGGCGAAGACGCCGCTGCCGGTGTTGATGTTGAGGAGCGCCGGCCCGTGCGACACCTGATCGCCGCCGTTCATCGAGCGGATGACGCAGATGTCGTCGATGCAGCCGCCGATTTCGGGGAACAGCTCGCTCACCTCGATGCCGCTCTGCCCGAACTTCGAGAATTTCCACGGCGAGGCGAGCAGGTTTCCGGTGGGGGCGAATTCGAATTTGGGTTTGGGGATGGGCAGCGGCTTGCCGTTCATCTCGGCCAGTTTCGGCTTGTAATCGAAGGTATCGACGTGTGAGACGCCGCCGTGCATGAAGAGAAAGATGACGCGTTCGGCGCGAGCTTCGAAATGCGGCTGCTTCGGCGCCAGCGGGTTCGTGGAGGGGGCCGCCTGCGATTCTTTTCCGAGCAGCCCCAGCAGCGCCACCTGGCCGAAACCGCACGCCGCCAGGCGCAGCGCGTCGCGGCGGCAGAGCGGCGCGGCAGAAAAACCACCGTGCGTCTCAGGTGGGAGCGTCTGTTTGGATGTGGGAAGTTTCATTTTGCGTGTTCCGCGACTCCGATCATACCCGAAACGCATGTGTGAGCCATCCAGGATTCAAATCAAGGAAGGCAGAAAAGGAGGAATGCAGGAAACGAATGAATCCCCTCCAACCACATAGTTGAGTTTTTCCTGCATTCCTTTCTTCCTGCTTTCCTGAAATTCTTCCTGGGTCTGTCGCAAGCGTACCCGCGGCGACGATGGGCACGTCCCAAAGCACGTCTCAAGTTCCCCGACGACCAGTCGGTGAGAAACCCTTTGCGTCTTTGCTCGTTATTTATCATTCGACGTATAGAAATTCATTTGCGCAGAACAGAGTCTGGCAGTAGCTCTGCCAGGCGGAGAGGCGCCGCTCGGCTTCGGGGCGGGCCTGGGCGACGGTGGCTTTCAGATACGCGTCCAGAAACCGCATCGCGAGTTTCTGTTCGTCGGCGGAAGCGGGACGGCCGAGCGCCAGGCGATGGGCGCGGTCGCAGCGCACTTCGTCGGTCGCTTTTTCGTCGGCCAGCAGCCGGCGGGCGAAGTGCTGCGACTGCTCGCGGACGAACCGGCTGTTGAGCAGGAACAGCGACTGCGACGGTACCGTCGTGTCGTTTCGGACGGCCGTCACATTATTTGGATCGGCCGCGTCGAAGAGTGCCAGCACATCCGGCAGCATGTTCCGCACGACCGGAAAATAGACGCTCCGCTTGCGGAAGTCGGTGTAGAATGGGTGATCGGCCTGCATGCGATTGGGGGCAAACCCCCGCTTGGCGTCGAGAATCTCTGCCTCTTTCCAGAGCGCCTCCGAAGCCTCGCTGGTCCCCGGCTCCCGGTCGAGCTGCCCCGAAACCGCGAGCACTGCGTCGCGCACCTCTTCGGCGCTCAATCGCCGCTGCGGAAACCACGACAGCAATCGATTCTCGGGATCGGCCTGCCGGGCCGCGTCGCTCGGACGCGATTGCTCGCGGTATGTGTTCGACAGCACGATCAGCCGGTGCAGCTTCTTGACCGACCAGCCGTTGGCGACGAACTGCGTCGCCAGGTAATCAAGCAGCTCGGGATGCGACGGGCGTTCGCCGCGCGTCCCAAAATTGTCGCTGGTGGCGACGATCCCGCGGCCGAAATGGTGCTGCCAGACACGGTTCACCATCACCCGCGCCGTGAGCGGGTTGCCCGGGGAGGCGATCCAGCGGGCCAGCTCGAGGCGACCGCTGTGCGCGGCTTCAATCGCCGGAGCTTCCGGTGCGACGACCTGCAAAAACCCGCGGGGCACGACCGCCCCGAGCGTGAAGCGATTTCCCCGCAGATGAATGCGCAGGTTTTTGGGCATCGTTTCCTTCGGCGCCATCACCACGAACGGTTTTTCCCCCGGCGCCTGGAACATGGGGAACTCCCACCACATGCTGGAATTGCGGGCTTCGTCCATGAACGGCTCGGTGCTGCGGAAGATTCCCGCCAGGGCGTAGTAATCGGCGGCGCGAATCGCGTCGAACTTGTGGTCATGGCAGCGGGCGCACGCCAGCGTCAGTCCCAGCATCGCCCGGCCTGTCACGTCGAGCTGGTCGTCCACGATGTCGAGCCGCGACTGCTCTTTGTCGGTCTCGGCAAGCGCCTTGGGACCGACCATCAGGTAACCGGTGGCGATCGTCCGCCTCAGGCGGGTACTGATGTCGTCGGTCGGCGGGAGCAGATCGCCGGCAAGCTGCTCGATGAGAAACTGGTCGTAGGGAAGGTCGCGGCTGAAGGCGTCGATCACGTAGTTGCGGTAGCGCCAGGCGTAACGCATCACGGCGTTGGCGTCGTTGGCGGTCGAGTCGGCGTAACGCACGACGTCGAGCCAGTGGCGGCCCCAGCGCTCGCCATAGTGTGGCGATTCGAGGAGCCGGTTCACGATTTTTTCGAACGCCTGAGGCGACTCGTCCTTGAGAAAGGCGTCGATCTCTTCCGGCGTGGGGGGCAGACCGGTGAGGTCGAACGTCGCCCGGCGGATCAGCGCCGGCTTGTCGGCGGCGGGGGCCGGTTTCAGTCCGGCTGCCTCGAGCCGGGCGAGAACGAACCGGTCGATTGGCGAGACAACCCAGCTTTCATCCTTCACCGCCGGCGGCACAACGTCTTCGACCGGTTGATAGGACCAGAACGCTTTCTCTTCCGGCGTAAAGCTCGCCCGCGTTGCCTGGATCTGCGGCCGCAGCGTAATCGCGTACTTTTCGCCGAGATGTGCTTCCAGTCCGAACCGTTCGGCGTCGTTCAGCACACGGTTGTAAACGACGACCTCGCCGACGTCGCCGCGAAAACTTCCTGCCCAGCTCACCGCCTTCCCCATGTAAGCGCCAATGTCCGCACGATGTTGAATGTCGGGAACGGTGTCGCGCCCTTCGAGCGCGCCATCGGGGGTCTTGCCGATGCGTTCGCCGTTGACGAAGATTTGCGTCGCCGTGCGCATGGGACCGGGAGTTTTCGTCACGACGAGGATGATGGGGCGGCCGTAGAGCGTCTTGAACGAACCGTTTCCCGCCGACGCGTCGTGGTTCCACCCCCCCGCGAAGTGCAGGGCATGGTCTTCGCCGCGGTTGATCTGCACCAGCGCCGCCAGCGGCCGGCCGGGATCACCTCCCGGGTTGGCCGGGTTGCCGATTCCCAGCACGCCGTCGTACGGCGGCTGCGCGTCGTGCGGTTGCAGGTTCAGAACGAGGACGATGGTCAGCGCGGCGTCGCCGCGAATGTCCACGGGATTGTCCGGGGAGGCGGCCAGGCCCGTAGCCGGTTCGAAGCGCACGGCCGGCCGGCGCTGCACGGCACTCTCTTTGATGAAGAGGCCCGGCGCTCCGACGCCGTCCACCCGAACACCCTTTGTCGCCGACAGGTCCCGGCCGTGGCCGCTCCTGTCGGGCCAGAGGAAGACCGGCTCGCCCTCCTTCAGCGCCAAATCGTCTCCCTTGAGCCACAACTGCAGGTGGGGCGCAAGGCCATCGGCATTCGGAAGCAATGGCGCTGTCAGCAGGGGTGTCACGGCAGTTGGCGCGGCAGCCGGGGTTCCGTCGGGAAAAACGGCGCCACCTTTCACCCAGGCGACAAGATCGGCGATCTGTGTGTCGCTGAGCTTGCCGTCCGGGGGCATCTTCAGGCCCCCCTCGTGACGGACTGCCTGAATGAGCCGACTCTCATCGGGTTTGCCGGGAACGACGACGGCGCCCGTCTCGCCCCCCTGTCGCAGCCCCTGCGCCGAGTCGAGGTGCAGGTTCCCTTTCACCTTCTCGCCGGCATGACACTTGTGACAGCGCTCGATCAGCAGCGGCCGGATCCGTTTCTCGAAATGGTCGGCGGCGGGAGTGTCGGCGGCCGGACTCTTTGCTGGCAGGAGAACGATGGTTGTGGTCAAAGACAACGCCGCATACCAGCGGACCAAACGAGCCGGGTTGCAGCACCGTAGGCCGGCCTTCCAGGCCGGCCGTTCAATGTCGTTAGCTCTGCTCATTCGCGCTCGTATGCCCGATTCGCTGCCCGCGGCTGTCCAAACCATCGTGTCGTCGTCTAAGCCGGTCTGGAAGACCGGCCTACAGATGACACAGAATCCCCTTTGTTAACCGACGCGACGCACACTCCATTAGTCTACCGCGGCAAAGGCCGTATTGCCGCGCCGAACGGACATCGTATTCAGCGAATCCGTGCAATCACGTCTCGGGGAACAAGCAGGTTTTCACGGTATGACCGGTGAGCGGTACCGCGTTGTTTTCCGGCATCGCTTCGTAACTGCCGGGGAAAGCGCGATTAACCTCCCGCGGAACTGTTGCCGAAAGCGAACGCCGGCCGGCTTAAGGGTTTGTAGCGCGGGCCGAATTGACCGGCCAAACCTTCGACGTAGGCTTGGAATGTCGGGAAGAGGCGGTTTTGCCATATCCCAGAGAGGCTGGACGGTCGAGGGGACGCACATGAAACGCACATTGACAATCGCACTGGTCGTTTGGGGATGTCTGGTCACGGCCGTGCAGGCCGACACCGGTGTCGCGACAGGCTCGGCTTCCAGCGGAAGTGCCTTGACCGGTAACGCGGCCACGCCGGCGATCCCCGCCACACCGGCCATTCCCGCGACTCCGGCCACGCGCCTGACGCCGGCCGTTCCGGCAACCCCTGCGACCCCCGCCACGCCGGCAATTCCCATAAATCCCCGGACGCGGCTCATGCAGACTGCTCCGGCAACCCCCGCGACTCCCGCAATCCCGGCGACCCCCGGATCTCGCCTGACGCCGGCCCTTCCGGCGACTCCCGCGACCCCTGCCACGCCGGCGATCCCCGGAAATCCCGGCGCAACTTCCGGCAGCAAGCTGTGGCATCAGGGAACGGGAAATGGCTTCGGCAACGGTCTCGGCAACGGATTCGGCAACGGTCTTGGAAACCGCCCGGTCTATGTCCCGCCGCAGCAGGGGTTTGGCCCGGGCGTCCAGTATCCGCCCGGAAACGGGCTGCACAACGGTTGGCGGATCGCGCCCGGAAACGGGCTCCACCGCGGCAGGTGGGGACGATAAGCGCCGGACGCGCAGATTCGGGCAGTATCGCGACGCAACCGTCAGGCCCCAAGATCAGGTTGTGAGTTAATTTCGGAGGAAGCACCCCGGCTGCCGCGGAGCAGCCGGGGCGCCGGGGTCAAGCTGGCTCACTACCCGAAATCAGGACCGCGCCACGGTTGCAGGTGGAAATTTGGTGGCGAACAGGGCCCGCAGCGCGTCGCTCTCCCGACGGCTCACTGCCGCCGCAACCGATTCCCGGAACCGCGCGTCGTCATTGAGGACGGCCAGAGCGGCGGCCGCAGCGACGACATGATTCGACGTGTCATGCAGGAACTTCTGCAGCTCGAGCGCCGCGGCCGGCGATGCCGGCTCGTCGCGCAGCCGTTTCAACCGTTCCAGCTTCGCATCATTCGCTCGGGCCTTGGCCCTGCCGTATTGTAGTCAACTTGCGAATGCCGTCATCTCGCTCCGCGAGATGACGTTTGTGCGTTTCCGACATCCTCCCGCGGGAGTACAATCGGATTATGGACGAATCTTTGAAGGTCATCATCGGCGCAATGATTGCATGCGATTCTATTTGGCGTATCGTGCGCATCGTAAATGGAGAACCACTCACCACAGCACTTCGGACGACGACACGGAACGAATTCATCGTTTGGCTGGTCTTCATGTCGGTCTTCTTTGGTTGGTTGGCATTCACCGGCGACGTCACGGCAAGGATCATGTGTGCGATCTTTAGCGCTGGTTCCACGGTCACGCTCGTCCTGGAACTCATCTATGGCGGCAAGGATGAGCAACCAGCCTGGCCCCCCGGTCCTGATCCAGATGCGACCTCCGATTCAAACTGAATCGGCAACAATTCCGCGAATATACTTTAGCGACACGCGCTTCGATGCCCAGACAGAAGTCCTCCCCCTCGCGAACGATTTCCAGCGGCCGGCTGCGAATCGGCGACGAGTGGAACGCCATTGAAATCATCGCCAGCACGCAGACGCATCCCCTGAAGGCGATCTGCGAACTGGCCGAAAACGCGCTCGATGCGGGCGCACGCGAAGTCGCGATCATTCGCCGCCGGACGCACGGCGAGCTGTTCCTCGAAGTCATCGACGACGGCAAGGGGGTGGCCCGCGACACCGACGGCCTCCCTGATTTCACCCGCATCGCCACCCACGTCTGCGACTCGATGAAGCGGCACCTGGCCGAGCAGGATCGCCGCGGGATTCACGGCGAATTCGGCATCGGCCTCTTGAGCTTCTGGAGCCTCGGGGAAGCCCTGCGGATGGTCTCGGCGGGGGCCGACGGGAACCTGTATGAAATGCAGCTCGATCGCGGCAACCGGACCTACACCGTTCGCCCTGTGCGCGGCCAATTAGCGGCCGGTGGAACGCGAGTGATTGTTGGTCCCCTCCTGCCGACGACGCGCAACATCGTCACCGGCGAAAAGCTGCAGCGGTATCTTTCCGAGGAGCTGCGCGACCGGATTCGAAATACGCGGGCGCGCGTCCGAATTCTCGATCACCTGTCGCACAGGCAGCTTGTCGTCGAGCCCCGCGAATTCTCGGGCGAGCGGCTCCCCGTCGCCTCCCGCTGGCCGACCCCTTTCGGCGACGTGCACGCTGAATTGTATTATCAGGCCGATGGCGACGGCGCCGACCGCGGCGTGGCGGTCTGCAAAGATGGAACGCGCGTGCTGCGCAATATCACGGTTCTGGAACAGTTTCAGCATTCTCCGTGGAGCGATGCACGGTTCGTGGGCGTGCTCGACTACGGAGCATTTGCGCTGGCCCCGGGGACGCGCAGCGGAATCGTCCCTGACGAGCACCTCATGGCGTTCTCCGCCGCCGTGCAGGAGATCGAGTCCGCCATCCTCAGTGAGATCGCCCAGCGCGAAGCGGCCGAAAGCGACCGGGCCAGCCGCGATATCCTGCGGCAGGTGCACCGGGCGTTCGTCAGCGCACTCCGCGATCTTCCTTCGAACGAATATCTTTTCTTCGACATTCCCGAAT
>JBLMWR010000108.1:0-4058 GCA_050257335.1 Deltaproteobacteria bacterium
ACGGCATCGCCCGTCACACGCAGGAAGGCCTCGATTTCGTCGGCCGTGCGCAGGAGGTGGGGTTTCGCCAAGCCGTGCGCGAACGCGACGATCCCTTCGGCGACTACGGGAGTCGAAAGAAGTCCTGAGCCAGCCTTGTCTTGCCCAGGTCGCGGAATCCGCGACCGGACTCGTCAGCGGTTGAATGCTTCAATCCGTGGCAACCGCACTACTGGGCGAACGGAACGGTTCGCCTACACGTTCGCCGCGGACAGGAACAACCTCTTGAAGTTTCCCGTGCGCCCTTCGAGCTGCGGGACTGGTCGTAACCGCCCTTCTTCAATTTCGTGGCCGTCCGGTCGTGCAGCTCGCGGTAACTCAGGATCAGCAGTGCCTTCCTAGCCATGGCGGTCCTCCCCTTCCTTGGATGTCCACGACCGATCGGAAGTTTTTCCCCCAGCGCCCTGACGTCTTCCGGCTCAGTGTCCGCCGACCCGGACGAAGATGCCTGGCGGGCAATTGAGCAGCTTTTCGCAACTCCCGACGCCGGGAGTCCCCGGATGTTTCGTCCAAGAGCCGCCTAGTCCTCCAACTGGATGGAGGCATGGCCGAAGCTGCCGTCGGTGTTCACCGTGCCCTGTAGCAGCGCCCGTGCACCGCCGTAAAGATCTTCGCAGCGCAGGACGTTCCCCTGTGCATCCTTCACCGTCGACGTGTCGAGCTGCACGGTGTAGAGATCGACGTCGGTCGGACTCTGTTGCACACTCATCATGGCGAGGGTGAGATCCTGACAATTCACGCTGGTGGCGATCCCCTCGAACGACACATCCTGGCTCTCCGCCGAAGCCTCGCCAGTCCGGGTATCGACGATCACGTTGTTCAGGGTCAGGATTCCAGCCGCCGGCACGTTGATCGGGACCGTTGCCGCGGCCGCGTCGTCCGGAAGCTGGAACAGGAGGGTAAGCCGGCCCTCGAAATCGCCGGTGAGCGAGAAGCGACCGTTTTCATCGGTCTTGGCCTGAGCGGCCGTGCCCTCGACACTGACGCGGATCCCTTCCACCGCGCTCCGCGCGTACGCCGGCGCTGCGAGCGTCAGGGAGGCGCCCAGGCGAGCGGCGGGCGCCGCCACAGCCGCGGTCTGCACGCTGGCCACGTTTCCCAGGACCGCGGTCGAGATACCGGTGCCGCGCGAGCCACCCTCGGAGGCACACGAAGCGAGTGCCAAGAACAGCAGAAGTCCGATTGCCGCCCTCCAGTTCATCGCCGTCTCCCCTTGCCGCTCCGTACGGTCTTGCGCGCGGGAGCCGGCGGCACCTCCCGGTTGCCGGTGTTCTCGAAGAAGTAGGCGCCGATCCCCGCGTAGTACCTGTCGCCACCCGCCGCCTTGGGATTGCGGTCGCGGTCGTGCTTCGCCAGCAGGCGGTTGACGCGGAGCAAAAAGCGCTCGCCCTCGCGGCGCAGCTCCGCGCGAATGCGCGCCGCCGCGTCGCTGCCGAGATTGTCGTAGTAGACCTTGCGCTGGAAGAGCGGCGCCGAGATCTCATCGAACGTGTTTCTCAGGATGGTCTCGACGAGCTCCGCGGGATCCTCGCCCAGGATCTGCAGCTTCTCCGAAGACTCCACGCGAGGGACGTACGCGTCGCTCTTGAGCACGAGAGCGTCGCCTTCCCGAACCTCGACGGCGCCGCTGCGGATCAATTCGTCGAGCAACACCCGCGGGGCGAGATCCCCCGTGATCTTCCGGGCCAGGCTGGTGAAACTCGCCCCGCGTCTGGCCCGGTAGAGAAGTACCCGCGGCCGTCCGGAGCGATCGAGGGTCTGGGGATCGGTGATCCACCGGCTGATGAGGCTGGTTGCGTGGTTCATGCTGAACGAAGTCGGCCCCGCCGCGCCCTCGTCAGCCGCGCGGATGCGGCGAACCTCCTTGCGATTGATACCGGTAAGCAGCGAAATCCGACTATCGGTCTGGCGCCGGCCTGGCAACGCCAGCTCGCGCTCGGCGACCTCGACGAAGAGCTCGCGCAGACGCGCCTCGAGCCGCCCAAAGGGAACACCGAGGGCGAGCAGCCGCTTGACCAGGGGGCGAAGGATGCTCGCCGCCGCCCAGATCAGAGCTTCGCCAACGTCCATGCGCCTCTCCCTTAGTCCTCACCGGGAACGCTTTCAAGAAAAAAGGGAGAAACTCCCATTTTGGGTCTTGCTTTGGCTTCCCCCGCTCCGTAGAAAATTATGCACAGGGAAATTTTCCCTTTTTTTCATGCGCGTGCAAGCGGAGCAAGGAGAGAAGCGGCCCGCCCGTCGGCCAGGCCGGCTCACTCGCGACGCAAGGAACGACTACGAAAGGAGAAACGAACGATGGCATCCCCCTGGTTCAGAGGCATTCATCGGCGCCACCCTCGCGGCGGCGTTCCCGGGACTTCCAGGAGGTTTGGCGAGCAGGCAAACCAACGAGCCCTGCGCCCACGCGAAACAGCCCTGGGCGGCCTCGCGCTGGCCCTCGCGCTCGCGGCCGCCCCGATGCTCCTGATCGGGTGCGGCGGAGACGGCTCCGGCATGGGGTCGACGGCGACTCGTTTCGTCGAGACCGATTTGGTCTCCGATCGCGCCGGGGGCGCGGCGACGACCGATTCGGCCCTCGTCAACCCGTGGGGAATCGCGACCGGCCCAACCAGTCCTTTCTGGATCTCCGACAATGAAGAGGGAGTTTCCACCCTCTACGACACGAGCGGGACGCCGTTCCCGGCCGGCGCGCCGCTCGTCGTGACACTCCCGCCTCCGGCCGAGAGTCCTTCAGGAACGACGGCCACGCCCACCGGAGTGGTATTCAACGGCACCAGCGACTTCGTCATCACCGAGGGAGCGCAGTCCGCTCCGGCGCTGTTCATCTTCGCGACCGAAGACGGGACCATCTCCGGCTGGAACCAGGTCGTCGACGTCGAGAATGGCCTGCTGACGGTCGACAACTCCTCCAGTGGGGCTGTCTACAAGGGGCTGGCCCTGGGCGCCAACGGCGCAGGAAACTTCTTGTTCGCCACCGACTTCAGCCACGGAACCATCGACGTCTTCGACCACAACTTCGCTCCGGCCAGCATGGCGGGCGATTTTCGCGATCCCAACATCCCGGCCGGCTTCGCCCCCTTCGGCATTCAGAACATCGACGGCAACCTCTACGTCACCTATGCGAAGCAGGATGGGGAGAAGCACGACGATGTCGCCGGCGCCGGCAACGGCTTCGTCGACGTCTTCGACACCAACGGCAACCTGATGCACCGCTTCGCCTCCCAGGGAACCCTCAATTCTCCCTGGGGGCTGGTCCTGGCGCCGGCGAGCTTCGGAACATTCAGCCATGCCCTTCTGGTCGGAAACTTCGGTGACGGGCGCATCAACGCCTTCGACGCCAGCAGCGGCAAGTTCCTCGGCCAGCTACCCGGCGAAACCGGCGCGCCAATCAGCCTCTCCGGCCTCTGGGGCCTGATCATCGGCAACGGCGCCAAGGGTGGGGACGCGGACACCCTCTACTTCACGGCGGGAACCGACGATGAGCACCACGGGACCTTCGGCTCGCTGAAGCCTTCGATGGGCTGAGCTCTCGCGCCAACGGAGCAGCGATGAGGTACTGGTGGGCAGCCCGTTGAAAGATCCGATCGGGCCCAGGGCAAAGACGACAGAATACAGACGAATACCGACCAACCCGCGCCTCCAGTCTGTGTTCCGGGTTCTGCGGTCCGCGCTCCCAGGAGTCTTCCGACCGCCTGTCAGTTGGGCCGGCCTGCTGACCCTGGCGCTGGTGATCGAGAACGCCTACCTTGCAGTGCCGGTGGTGGCGCATCGATGGGTGCTGCGGCTCGAGGAGAGTGACGCGGCCCGTGGGCGCCGCCTGGCCGAAACGTTCGGCTGCGTCAATTGCCACGGGCCAGACGGCCGCGGCGAGGTCCCCAACCCTGGCAGCCGATACGACAGCGTACCCGCCTTCAGTGGACAGACGCTGATGATGTTCGTCAAGAACGACCGAGAGCTGCGCGAGTACATCCTTGACGGCGCACCGGCGCGCCGGCTCCGCGACCCCGGCTATCGCGCGC
>JBLMWR010000109.1:0-3050 GCA_050257335.1 Deltaproteobacteria bacterium
GTCGAGCACGAGCGCCTGACGTACCGCCACCAGGGGCGTGATTTTCGCTTGACCGACGTTTCCGGCAGCGTGATCTCCCCGCTGCTGGCCTGACCGGCGAACCCCTTTCAGCGGACAGGCGGGCCAGACGGGTGGCTGCAAAGACCGATTGACACATTTGCTTTCTCTTGGCAATGTACCGCCTCGATTCGGGTCGCTTGGGCTCGAGCAGTGCACACTTTCCTCGATGGCGAGGCGCGCGGCGTGACGGCAATTCTGGGGATCTCGGCGTTCTATCACGACTCGGCGGCGGCGCTGGTGGTCGATGGTGAAATCGTCGCCGCCGCGCAGGAGGAAAGGTTTACCAGAAAGAAGCACGACCACGAATTTCCGCGGCATGCCGTCGAGTATTGCCTCCGCGAGGCCGGGCTCCGCGCGGAAGACCTGGACCACGTCGGTTTCTATGACAAGCCGCTGACGAAGTTCGAGCGGCTCCTGGAAACGTACCTCGCGACGGCGCCGGCGGGATACCGCTCTTTCCGGCAGGCCCTGCCGCTGTGGCTCAAACAAAAATTGCACATTCCCGGCGTCATGCGTGAGGCACTGCGCGGATTTTCCGGACGATTTGTGTTCACAGATCACCACGAATCGCATGCCGCAAGCGCTTTCTTTCCTTCGCCTTTCGACGAGGCGGCGATCGTCACCCTCGACGGCGTCGGGGAATGGTCGACCACCTGCTACGGCGCAGGGCGCGGAAACCGCCTTGAGCTGACCCGCGAAATCCGATTTCCGCATTCCCTGGGGCTGCTGTACGCGGCCTTCACCTACTACACGGGATTTCGCGTCAACAGCGGCGAGTACAAGGTCATGGGGCTGGCGCCATACGGGACGCCTGTGTACAAGGACCTCATCCTCGAACATCTCATGGACCTGAAAGAGGACGGCTCATATCGCATGGATATGAGCTATTTCAACTACTGTCAGGGACTGACGATGACCTCGCCGAAGTTTCATCGACTCTTCGGCGGCCCGCCCCGCAAGCCAGAGGCGCTGCTCACTGAGCGGGAGATGGACCTGGCGGCGTCGATTCAGGCCGTCACCGAAGAAGTCATGCTGCGGACGGCCCGTCACGTGCATGCGGAAACGGGACTCGAGAACGTCGTGATGGCCGGCGGCGTCGCGCTCAATTGCGTCGGGAACGGCAGGATATTGCGCGAAGGACCGTTCCGGAACATCTGGATTCAACCGGCTGCGGGTGATGCAGGAGGCGCGCTCGGGGTGGCGATGTTCATCTGGCATCAGTTGCTCGATCAGCCGCGCTGTGCCCGGCGCCCTGACGCGCAACAGGGCTCTTTCCTCGGGCCCTCCTTCAGCGACGATCAGATTCAGGACTGTCTGGAGAGCGTGGGGGCCGTTTTCGACACGGCGGCCAGCGACGAGAACCTCGTGGACGACGTGTCGGCTCTGCTCGCGCAGGGGAAGGTTGTCGGGTGGTTTCAAGGTCGGATGGAGTTCGGACCGCGGGCGCTGGGGGCGCGGAGCATTCTGGGAGACGCCCGCTGCGAGAAGATGCAGTCGGTCATGAACCTGAAGATCAAGTTTCGCGAATCGTTTCGGCCGTTTGCGCCGATCGTTCTGCGAGAGCACGTCGATCAATACTTCCAGATGCGGCCCGGCGAGGACAGTCCCTATATGCTGCTGGTCGCGCCCGTTCGCGGCGAAATCCGCACGGTTCCCGACGCCCGCCACGAGGCGGCCTTTGGGATCGAGAAACTGAACTATTGCCGGTCCACATTGCCAGCCGTGACGCACGTCGATTACTCGGCCCGCGTGCAAACGGTGGATCGCGAGCGGCACCCTCTGCTGCATCGTCTTTTGACCCGATTCCACGAGCGAACCGGGTGCCCGGTGCTGATCAACACCAGTTTCAACGTCCGCAGCGAGCCCATCGTCTGTTCTCCCGAGGACGCCTGGCGGTGCTTCATGGCCACCGATATGGACGTGCTGGTGATGGGTCGGCACGTGCTGCACAAGCTTGAGCAGCGGCGGCAGACGGGGCAGGCCGAGCGGCAGGCGCATCTGGCGCAGTTTCAGCTGGATTAGAAATCCGATCGCCGGCAAGCGCCGGCCGGCCGGCGGTTCCGGGTGGGAGCGGCAAAATGAAATTCATCGAAATCAACTGGACGCCGACCGATCGGCAATTGCGTCAATTTGGCCTGACCGCGCTCGTCGCTCTCCCCGGCCTGGGCTGGCTGTGGGGCGCCGGTCCGCGCGGCATCACGGGGCTGCTCTCGGCCGGAATCGCAGCGGCGATTCTGGGATGGATCGGTCCGCGCATTCTGCGGCCCGCGTTCGTGGGCCTGAGCCTGCTCACGTTTCCGATCGGCGCGGTCGTCAGCGAATTGACGCTGCTGGTGATGTTCTATGGCGTTTTCCTCCCCGTGGGGTTGTTGTTCCGCGTCCTTGGGCGAGACCCCCTGGAGCGGGAATTCAACCGGCAGTCGACCAGTTATTGGGCGCCCAAGCGGCAATCACGCGGCGTCGCCGGGTACTTTCGTCTCTGGTGAGCCGCGGATTCAGAAGCCTGCCTTCAAGGATCGATTCACATGTCCAATCGTACGGAATTCCAGGAAGAAGCTGGTCGCAAGTCGCCCTCGCTGCTCCACGAATTCATTCTGTTCCTGGCCGATAACAAGAAGTGGTGGTTGTTGCCGATCGTTGCGGTGCTGGCGGCGGTCGGTCTGCTGGCGGCCTTCGCCGGCACGGGAGCCGCCCCGTTCATTTACACCATGTTCTGACCGCCCGGTGAATGAGGCAGGGTCTTCCCGATCGGCCCGGGCCCGGTGCTCAGGCGGAAGCCGGTCTTGCGGGGAAAAGCGGCTGTCTGGTACATCAGCCGGCCACTGCAGCCCGGGCTCGGTGACCCCGGGCGGCGCTGCGGTTTCCGCTTCAGCTTCAGGGATGAACGCTCTTCGTGAACAGCCTCACGCGCCTTTTGCCGTACGTCTGGCCCAGCCGCCGGCAGCTCGTTCTCTCCTTTTTCTTCGCCCTGCTCGTGGCCCTGCTGTGGG
>JBLMWR010000110.1:0-4423 GCA_050257335.1 Deltaproteobacteria bacterium
TCCCAGATGACGATGCGGGCCTCGACGCGGAAGGCGTCTCCCAGGCGGCTCCGTTTTTCGGGGGGATCGACGAAGATCGCCAGGACGATCACCCGCTGCTCTTCGACCCCCAGGGCGGAAATCTTGGTGAAGCCGGCCGGCTCGATCCGCCGCACGCGGGCAACCAGCGGCGGCTGGCCGCCCCAATGTTCGACCCGGACTTTCGCCCCCGGCGCGATCTTCACCGCGTCAGTCGAGAGGACCTCGACTTCGACTTCCAGTTCCGACGGGTCGCCGACTTCGATCAACCGCTGTCCCGGAGTGACCACCGTCGCGTCTTCCTGAAACACGTGCAGCACCGTTCCCTTGACTGGCGAACGCAGCTCGAACCGCCATGAGTCAGCGTCGTCCGCGGACCGGGGCCTGGTCCGCAGGAGCGCGGCCCGGGCGAGTTCGAGCTCGAAATTGGCGATCTGGACGCCGAATTCCGCCGCGCTGAGCTGCTGCCGCGCCGCCCCCTGCTTGTGCTCGGCCGCGTCGTAGTCCTGGCGGGATACGGCATTGCTCCCGATCAGGTTGCGCGCCCGCTGGAACTGGTGCTCCGCAAGCTCCAGCTCTTCTTTGGACTGTTCGACCGCCGCGCGGGCGCGCTGGCCGGCCGCTTCCGCCGCCTTGACGCGGGCATCGGCCTCGGCCCGATCGCGGTCGTTCAGCAGAGCCGGGTCGGCCGGGTCGATCGCGGCCAGGAGAGTTTTCCCGG
This sequence comes from Deltaproteobacteria bacterium, assembly GCA_050257335.1. Classification (GTDB taxonomy): domain Bacteria; phylum Planctomycetota; class Planctomycetia; order Planctomycetales; family Planctomycetaceae; genus JACQFH01. The sequence goes on from JBLMWR010000110.1 coordinate 740, forward strand.
CGGCGACGGGGTCCCCCGGATGCAGGTCGATGCGCGACATGCGGCCCGCCAGGGGGGCCGACACGACGTAGCGCTCGCGGATCCGCGTCTTGCCGTTTTCATCGACGGTGACTTCCATCGGCCCGCGCGCGACCGCCGCCAGATCGACTTCGGGAGGCTGCGGAAGGAACAGGTAGACGAGGACCCCGAGCCCCGCGGCGGCGCCGATCAGAACCAGTATCCTGCTCGGTGACAGTTTCGACACGCTATTCCCTCGCCTTCAGCACCGCGACCAGATCGAGACGATACAGTCGTCGCCGGACGACCAGCCCGGACGCGAGCGCGGCCGCGAGGGTAACGGCGGTCGCGAAGGCGTAGGTCCAGCGATCGACGATCAGCGGGATGCGGAACAGTTCTGTATCATACGCCAAATTAATAACCAAGGCCGCCAGACCGTAACCGGCGAGCATCCCGACCGGAACGGCCGCGACAGTCAGCAGGGCCTGCTCGCCGAGCAGGATGGTGGAAATCTCACCCGTCGTGAAGCCGATCACCCGCAGGGTCGCCAGGTCGCGGCTGCGCTCCGAAAGCGAGATGCGGGCGTTGTTGTACACCACGCCGAAGGCGATGATGGACGCGAAAATGATATTGAAGGTGCGCATCCGGAGGAGATTCTCGGCGATGGTCTGCTGAAAGCTGCGGAGCGCGGCCCCCTTGACGGTCACGCCCGCCACGCGGGGCGCCTCCTTGAGGCGGGCATAGAGGTGGTCGATGGCGTTTGCATCGGCAGTAATGTAGGCCCCCGAAATCGCGTCTCCTTCGTGCATCAACCGGCGCATGGCGTCGATGTTCATGTAAGCCGCGGTTCCCTGGAAGTCGGAGACGACCCCTTTCACCTGCATTTTCTCAACCGGGCGCAGCCCTTCGAGCACTTCGACGGTCACAAAATCGCCCGGAGCGACACCGAGCAGTTCGGCGAGTTTGGTGGACAGGACCAGCCCGTCGGGTGGCAGCGGGATGACGCGGCGTTTGATGTCGATCAGCCGAAACAGCCGCCCCTGCGGCTCGAACCCCACGATCCCCAGCCGCCGCGAGCGATAGTCCGACTTCAGCCGCACGGCCAGGCTGCGGAACGCTTCGCATGAGCGCACTCCGGGAAGGTGGCGGATGTCGAACAGCGCCTGCCCCTCCGTCGGCTCGACAAACATGACGGTGATGTCCTGGCGCTGCGCGACCTCGAACTCGGATTCAAGAACGTAGTTCAGGGCGTCGAGCATGAAGCCCCCCAGAATCAGCACCCCCACGGAAAGCGAGACCCCGAGAATCGAAGTGGCCACGCGCCACGGCTGCCGCGCCATCTGCCGCAGGATCATCCGTGCCGACGGGCTCATCAGGCGCGCCAGGCCAATGCGTTCGAGAAAAATCGGCCTGTAAGCTTTCGGCGACTCGGGGCGCATCGCCTCGGCCGGCGGAAGCCGCACCCCGCGCAGGACGGCCCCCGCTGTCCCCACGAGCGCGGCGCCGGCGGAGACCAGCGCCGCCTGGAGCACGACGAGCGGATCGAGATGAAACCCGAACACGGGAAAGCGGAAGAAGCGGACGTAAATCTGCGTCACCCCCCGGCCCAGCCACGTGCCGACCCCCGTCCCCAGAGCCACCCCGACCACGACGAAGACGAGGACCAGTTGCACGTAATGCAGGGCGATTTCGGCCCTGGTGTAGCCGAAGGCCTTCAGGGCGGCGATCTGCTCGCGCTGCGTCCCGATCTGCCGCGAGATCACGACGTTCAGCAGAAACGACGCCACGCAGAGAAAGATGGTCGGCACCACGAGCGCCATTCCGCGCAGTTCCTGCAGCTCGTTGCTCACGAACTTGTGCGACACCTGATCGGCGCGGCCGTAGGCTCCCTGTCCTCCGTAGTCGGCCGTCAGGCGATCGAGCCGCTGCAGGACTTCGGGTTCCGAGGCTCCCGGCATCAGCGCCAGGCACACGTCGTTGAAGGCCCCCTCCATGTTGAACGCCGCCGCCAGCTCGTCGTAGCCCATCCAGAAGACGCCGAAGCGCCGGTCGTCGGGCAGGACGTCTCCTTCGCGAATCTGGTAGATGTATTCGGGCGAGAGGGCGATCCCGACGATGTGCAGCGACTGCCGCCGTCCGTTGATGACGGCGGCGACGCGGTCACCGGGTTCGAGACGGTGCGCCTCGGCGAAGCCGGCGCTGACGACGGCCTCGCCCGAGCCTCGGGGTTCGACCAGCCGTCCCTTTTGAAGGTGCAGGCGGTTCAGCATCGAACTGCCGCGCTCGGGGACGGAAATCAGGCGGCCCGCGGCGGGCTCGGCAAGGTCGGGCATGTCGAGGGTGGCACGTTCCACGATCCGGGTTTCGACGCGGGCCACGCCCGGGATCTCGGCGATCCGCCCGGCCAGGGGGCGCGGGGCGCGTTTCAGATGCGTGAAGACGTCGGCGAACTGGGCGCGCTCGTAGTAGGTCTCTTGCGAGCGCTGCAGCGACGCCAGAGTGCAGAGCGACATCACGAAAGTCGCCACACCGCAGGCCATGACCAGGGAAATCGCCGCCGCCTGGCCCCGCATGTGCCAGAGGTCGCGAAAGAGTTTGGTCTGGAGGGCGGTCATGGGGAGAACGAGTCATGAGGCCGCAGCGTCATCAGCAGCCCGTGTTTTGTTCGCAGGGTGATTCCGGGTTTGGGTTCCACCGGATGACCGGGGAAAAGATCGAGGCCATATTGCCGGGTGACCATTGCCAGAATCAGGAGAGCTTCCATCATGGCGAAATCCCGGCCGATGCACTGCCGCTGGCCGCTGCCGAACGGGATGTAGGCGTGCGGCGGCCGCCCCGCGATCCGTTCGGGAAGAAAGCGGTCGGGATCGAACGCCTCGGGATCGTTCCAGAATTCCGGATGGCGGTGCGTGACATAAGGAGAAATGACGAGCGCCGAACCGCTGGGAATCTGATAGCCGGCGATGGCGTCGTCGGCGAGCACGCGGCGCTCCATGATCCAGATCGGCGGGTAAAGCCGCAGCGCTTCGCGATAAACGCGGTTCGTGTATTCGAGCCGCGGCAGGTCTTCGACCGTCGGCATCCGCCGACCCACGACGGCGGCGACTTCGGCCTGTATCCGGCGGGCCGCCACGGGAAACCGCGAGAGGCAGTACCACGTCCAGGTCAGCGAATTGGCGGTCGTCTCGTGGCCGGCGAGCAACAGCGTGATCGTTTCGTTGCGAACATCCTGGTCGCTCAGGGACGCGCCGGTCGCTTCGTCTTTCTGCCGCAGGAGCAGCGTCAAGAGGTCGTCGGCCTGTTGCCCCGACTGGCGGCGGTCGTGAATGATCCGCCACACGATTTTTTCGAGCCCGCGGCGGGCCCGACGAAAGCGCAGGTTCGCCGGCGTGGGCCAGCTCACCGGAAAATCGACGATCTTTTCCAGCCGCCGCCAGGCGTGTTCCATGAGCACCGTTGCCGAACCTTCGATCGTCCCGATGTCGTGGCCCACGTCCGTTCCGAACAGCGCTTTCCCCACGATCGTGCACGTCAGGCGCATCATCTCGGAGGCGACGTCGAGAGGCCGGCCGCTCGCGGCGACCGGCCTCCAGCGCTCGAGCATGGCGGCGGTGGTGGAGGTCATGACGTCGATCATGCGCGCGAGATACCGGGGCTGGAACACGGGCTGCATCAGGCGCCGCTGCC
>JBLMWR010000111.1:0-5649 GCA_050257335.1 Deltaproteobacteria bacterium
TCGCTGCCGGTCGAACAGACCGGCGCCGCCGGGAAGTTCACGCTGCCGGCCCATCCGGTCGCGTCCGGCGCGCTGCGCTTCACGCTGCCGGCCGGCGACCTCAGCCTGCGCGTCAGCGGCGGCGCGACGACGTATCGCAAGCTGCGCGACGGGGAGGCGACGATTGCGATCGTCGCCATCGATCAGGGCGGCGACGTGACGCTCGCCTGGGCCCCGGCTCATGCCCGCGAGGCGGTTCAGGGAATCGTCCACGTCGAATCGGCGACGGCGCTCTACCTGGGAGACGCCGGCCTGCGGCTCAGCAGCAGGTTCAAGTACACGGTCCGGCAGGGATCCATTTCCGACGTCGCGTTTTCGCTCCCTCAAGGACTGCTGGTGAGGCAGATCGCCGGGCTCGACCTGGGAGGCTGGGAGATCGCCGGCGAAGGGGCCGAACGAATGCTGAAGGTCTTTCTGCGGCGGCCCGTCAACGACTCGACGACGCTGCAGTTCGATCTTTACATGGCCCAGCCGTTTACCGAACAGGCGGCGCCGGTCGCAGTGCCGGCTTTTGTGCCGCAGGGGGTGACGCGGGAGACGGGGACGCTGGGAATCTTCGCCGAGCAGCAACTGGCGGCGAGCGTCGCGGACGTTTCGGGACTTTCGCAAATCGACCTGTCGCAATTCGCCGCCCCGGCCGCATTGAATCCTCCGGGGACGGCGGTCCAGGAGAAAAATGCGCCCCCGGGGGCGCCCCTTTTGGCCTATCGTTTCGCCGCCCGCCCCGTCAACCTGCAACTTCTCGTCGCCCGCCAGAAGCCGCAATCGAAGGGAACAGCCGAGCACGCCGTCGTCGTCGGGGCGCGCAAGCTCCGGCTCGCTTCGCGGCTGGAGCTGCAACTGGCAGGCGCCCCGCGGTCGGAAATCACCGTCCAGCTTCCTCCCGGCTACCTGCTGTATGACCTGAAGTCCAACGACGCCGTCGATTACCACGTCGAATCGCGGCCCGGCGGGCAGAGCGCCCTGCTCGTCGTGGAATTGCCGGCGCCGCGCATCGGGGTGATCGAATTGGTGCTCGAAGGCATCGTCTCGCGCGCTCCGGAAGACCTGGGCCCCAAAATCGCCGTGCCGGTCCCCCTCGGCATCGGCGAGCTGCGCTCGGCCCTGGCCGTGTGGCTCGACCGGATCTACACGGCGACGCTCGACGACTTCACCGGCTGGCGGTCGGTCGATCCGGGCGAGCTGCCCGAACGGCTGCGGGGGGCGCAAGGCACCCCCGTCCAGCTCGCGTTCACGTCCAGCGTGACGGGGGTGCAGCCGGTGGCGCTTTCGCTTCACCGGGCGGCGCCGCGGCTGAGTGCCGAGAGCCTGTCCGTCATCATCGCCCGCGACACGTCGGTGCAGTATCTCCTTTATCTGCGGTGGAACATCGCGGCGGCCGGGGAAAGCACGTTCGTCTTCACGACGCCCGACTGGCTGGCCGATCGGCTCGATTTCGACCGCAGCACCCCCGGCGTGCGGATCCGCCAGGTGCGTTCCGAAAAGATCGCCGGAAACCGCCTGCGCTGGACCGTGACTCTCGACGACCCCCGCACTACAGTCTCGACGCTGATCGCCCAGGCGGTCCTTCCCCCGCCCGATACGGGCCGGGTCGCCGCTCCCGCCACCACGTTCGAGCAGCCGGTCGCGGGAGAGAACGGCGGGCAGTATCAGGCGCTCGAGCAGCAGCATCACTACATCGTGCTCGTCAACCAGTCGCCGCAGCGGCTCGAACGCGAAGCCGGCGATGCGGTCGAGGCCATTCCGGCGGTCGATCTGCCGATCACGATCAGCAAAACGATCAGCGACCAGGCGGCCGAGATCCTGCGGGTCCGCGATACGAAGGCCGCGATTTTCTGGCAGGTGCAGCGGGCGCAGCACCGCAAGTCGCTGCCCGCTTCGGTCAACCTGGCGAAGATGACGCTGGTAATCGCGCGCGACGGCAGTTGGCGGGGAGAGGCCGATTATCGAATTAACAACCGGGCGCGGCAGTTTCTGGCGCTGCAGATGCCCGAGAAGTCACAGGTCCTGTCGCTGTTCGTGGCCGACCGCCCCTCGCGGCCCATCAATCCGAAGATTGCCGACATGCCTGACATGGTGCTCGTGCCGCTCCCCAAGACGGCGACAGGCGATCTGGCCGTCGCGGTGAAGCTGGTCTGCGCCGGCCGCTTCGAGTTTCCGCTTCCCAAAGGCGTGCAGGTTCTTCGATCCGATCTCCCTTTGCCGGCGCCGCAAGTCGTCGAGCAGGGAGATTTCGGAATCCCGGTTGCCGCCACCGAATGGACGGTGGTTCTGCCTCCCGATATCGACGCCCGGCGAGTCGACGATTCGACCCGGACGAACGTTGCCGAGAGCGACGAAGGGGGCGAAGACCTCATCGCCCGCTACAACGAATGGCTCAACCTGTACGTCGTCGCCATCGACAACTCGCTGTCGGTCGGCAGCCGCAGCCGGGCCGCGAGCAACCTCAAGCAAATCGGACTGGCGATTCATAACTATCGCGATGTGGAGGACCGCGTCGTAACCGGCAAGCAGAACCTCCGCCAGCAGGCGTTGCTGGTCGATCTGAAAAGCAGGATGCAGCAGGCCGAACGGCAACTCCAGGCGCAACAGGCCGCACAACGCAGCCAGCATGTGAGCGGGGCAATGGTCACCGATGGAACATCGCAAACAATCGCGACCGGAGACCTCCTGTCGAACCGAGACGTGCAGCGCGAGCTGATCGCCGGCAATGTGGCCGATTTTCAGCCCGACAGGACTTCGGAAGTGACGGAATCGCTGCCGCAGATCGCGCTGCAGCAGGAGCCGGCCAAAAGCGAGGCGCCGCCGGGCAAGGCCGGCGGCAAAACGCGCGGCGTGAGCCGCCATGACCTGCGCCGGCAGACCGAAAGTCAATCGCAGCAATTGAACGAGGCGGTGATCGCAGAACCCGACGCGGCGCAGCCGGGCAAACAGCCGGCGCTCGAAACCTTTGGCAGAATCCGCCAACCGGTTGCCGAGGACGCCGACGCGGACGAGGTGCTTTCCTTCACGGTTCCCGTTGATGCCGCCGGAGCGGGCGGCGGAACCGGAGGCGGAACCGATGCCAGGCTCCGGCCCGGGCTTCATTCACTCGTCCCCAGCCAGGCAGGCATGGGGGGAATGGGCGGGGCCATCGCAGGTGGGCCACAGGGCAGGGAAGCTGCCGGCCAGATCGGCGGGGGAGTTGGCGAAGGAGTTCCCGGCTGGGCCACCGCCGGCGGCTTGTCGCTCGACATCGCGCTTCCGCAGGAGGGGAAGACGCTGACCTTTTCCAAGTCGGGAGGGGACGCCAGGCTGGCTCTGGGTCTGCGGCCACGGGCGTCGCTGGAAACGCTCTTCGGCCTTGTCTGGACGATCGTGTGGCTGCTGGTCGCCCTGGGATTGATCGCCGCGCTGGGGCGCGCACAGGCCTTTAGCGCCGTCGCCCGGCGGCTTCCATTGATTGCCGCCGGTGTGGGGCTGGTGTGGTACTTCCTGCTGCCGGCGGCCACGGCCGGGTTCGCCCTCTTCGTCATCGGTGCGCTGACCTTCGGCTGGCAGCATCGGCACGGCTGAGGCGGCGTGGTCAACAGTCGCCGCTTTTGCGGTAAAAGGGGCCGCGAATAGGGATCCGGGATTTGTATTCTGGTCACGCGTCGCATTCTATGTGGGAGCCGCAGAGCGGCCGCATATTTTATGCCAGTGGCAATGTTGGTCAGCCACCGGGATCGCGCCCCGATTCGCGGAAGCCACGGAGGGGCGGCATCGCCGGCATACGCATTCGCCTCGCAAGCGCTTGAACGCAGTCCCTCGAGAGTCCCCGCGCCCTCCGGGAGAGGGTATGGGGTGAGGGCGAAGCCACCAGCAGCGCGGCCCTCACTCCGGCCCTTTCCCAGAGGGAGAGGGGAACTCTGTTCGGCGCGGGTCTCCGGACCCCGCCGGGGGCGCGACCGCAGGTCTCCGGCGAAGGCGGGACTCCAACACCCCGCACCAAGTAATTGCGTGCCGTGCCGTTTACGGATTCCGAGGCGGAACCGGCCGCGGCACGATACCGCACTGTTCCTCCGATATGGTAGATTGAAGCCGACACGCGCGCATCCGGGAGTCTCGCAGCGATGGAAAAACGTTGGATCTGGCCATTCGAGCTCGAGGAGCAGATCGGCTCCGGGGCCATGGGAGTGGTCTTCCGCGCGAGGTACGTCAAGAACGACCGCCGCGTGGCGCTGAAGCTGCTTCCCAAGGAAGTCGCCGCCAATCCGACGCTGGCAGCGCGCTTTCAGCGCGAGATGGAAATCCTCAAAGACCTCCGCCACCCGCACATCGTGCACGCCTTCGGCGGCACATGTGAAGGCGATCAGTGGTTCTACGCCATGGAACTGGTCGACGGGGGGACGCTGGGAACGCTCCTCCAGGAGCAGGGACGATTGCCGTGGCGGCAGGCCGTTGAATTCGGCCTGCAGGTTTGTGCGGCGCTCGAGTACGCGCACTCCCGAGGCGTCATCCACCGCGATTTGAAGCCCGGCAACCTGTTGCTCACCCGGGCGGGGAAGGTCAAGCTGGGAGACTTCGGGCTGGCGCTGGTCAGTGCCGAGACGCGGCTGACGGCGGCCGGCAAGACGATGGGCTCTCTGCATTACATGGCCCCCGAACAGATTCAGGGAAAGCCCCCGCTGTCGAACAAGACCGACCTGTACGCGCTGGGCTGCGTGCTGTTCGAGCTACTCTGCGGCAGGACGCCGTTCACCGGCGAAGCCATGGCCGAAGTGTTGCAGCAGCATATCCGGCAGGCGCCCCCCAGGGTGTCGAGCTTCGCGCTCGACTGCCCGATCCAGCTCGAGGCGCTGATCGCCGAGCTTTTGCAGAAGGCTCCCGACCAGCGTCCGCCATCAGCCCAGGCGGTCGCCACCCGGCTTCGGGAAATCGATCAGGACGTCACCGTCAAGGCGCCCCGTTTTGACAAGAATCGGCCGGTGGGCGGTCCGGGAGCCGTGACCGCCTCGGCCCCCGTCATTTCCGCCACTCCGCGAACCTGGAACGGGCCTCTCGTGGCGGGACTCGCACTGGCGCTGGCAGTGATCGGCTGGCTGTTTCTGTCGCGGTGGAACCAGGCGCAACTCAACAGCCGGATGGTGGAGCAATTCGTCGCCGCACTGCGCGATGGGAAGCAGCCCCCTGCAGTGCAGGTCTTCGCCGCGAAATCATTGCGCGAGCTGGGCCCCGATGCGCAAGGCGCCTTGAAGCCGCTGCTGGAAGCGCTGCATGCGACCGACGTCCCGGTACGAGTCGAAGTGGCGAAGGCCATTGGACAGATCGGTTCCGGAGATCCCTTTCTCATGGCCGAGCTGCACAAAGCGAAGGAGCGGGACGACCAGCCCACGGTTCGCGACGCGCTGGACAAGGCCATCGCGCAACTGAAGAAAAAGCCGAACGGCGGCTCGATCATTTTCTATGTGATCGGCGGAGTACTGGCGGCCGTCGCGGGCACCGGCTACTGGATCTGGAAACAGGCGACGTCCGATTGATCGCCCCGCGTGGCGGCCGGGCCGGGTTGCGGGAGGGTGTCATCCGCCACAACCTGCTACGGGGTTCCGACGTCCGTGCGGGACTCCGCCTCCTTCTGATACCGCAGCG
>JBLMWR010000112.1:0-7617 GCA_050257335.1 Deltaproteobacteria bacterium
CACCCAGGCAGGGGTTGCGGGGAGATACCTCATCGGCCACGGGGGCGGAGGGACGGCGGCGCAACAGCACGATCGGGGCCCGCCACGAGCCCAGGTACTCCCCTTCGTCCGGGGAAACGTCGCACAGAGCGCGGGCGGATTGCAGATCGGCGACCATCACGGCCAGCGGTTTGGAGTCGCGTCCCTTGCGGCGGCGCAGCTCGGCAACGGTTCGCCCGCTCGTCGCATCGCAGACCAGATGATACCCCCCCAGCCCCTTGATCGCTCCGATCTCCCCACGTTGCAGAGACGCAATGGCCCGCTCGAGCGGGTCGGCGCTGGTCGCCGTTCTCCCTAGGGCATCGACAAGCTCCAGCCGCGGACCGCATTTCGCGCAGGCGGTCGGCTGGGCGTGAAAACGGCGATCGGCGGGATCGTCGTATTCGCGCCGGCACTCCGGGCACAGCGTGAACCCCGCCATCGTCGTCCGTTCGCGGTCGTAGGGCGTTGCCTCCAGAATCGTGAACCGCGGTCCGCACTGCGTGCAGTTCAGAAACGGGTAGCGAAAGCGCCGATTGGCATCGTCAAGCATTTCGTCACGGCAGGCGGTGCAGGTGGCCACGTCGGGCGCGACGTGAATCTCCCGGTCGTCTTCAGTGTCGCTGGGCTCAATCCGAAAGCCGCTCTCGGCGCGAGGCAAAAGCGGTTTCGATTCGACGCGCTCGATGCGGGCCAGGTGCGGCGGATCGCGAGCCAGCAGATCGAGAAAACGGTCGAGGACCGTTGCGTCCCCCTCCACCTCAACCTGCACGTTTCCATCGCGATTGCGAACAAATCCCTCCAGCCCCAGCCGGCGCGCAAGCCGAAACACGTGCGGCCTGAAGCCCACCCCCTGGACTGTCCCGAAGATCGTCACGGATCGGCGCGGCATGGGAATTCAATGCCATTCTCCCGCGCCGTGACTGGTTTTGGCAATTCCAGGCGGCCGGTTCCCGTGGGGCGGGCTCCCCCAGCCCGCCCGTGACGAACGTGAGACGAAAGCCCTGAACTACCCAGCGCAGCGGGCGATTGCAGCTACGACAGTTGGCAGATCCGCGCGCACGCACTGGGCGAGGGTGACGGGCGGGCTGGGGAAGCCCGCCCTCCGGAGCCGAGGCCGCCAAAGAGCGGCTCCGGGCGCGTGCGCGTTCGGCTGGTACGGACGGTGCGCTCCCTTACTACTTCTCCTCCGGCGGCGCCGGTTTCTCGGCCGGGGCGGCCTGCAGCGCGGCTTCCAGCGTATCGACCGATCTCTGCAGCTCGGCAAGCTGCTTCTTGACGGCGGCAAGCTGCTCGGCGACTGCCGGTCGCGCGGCCGATTCGACGCGGGCTTCCACAATGGCGTTCAAGGCGAGCCGGTGAGCGACCTCGGCGTCACGCAGCCCGATTATTTCGCCAAGCCGATTCAGCACCAGGTGGCGGTAGCTCGGTTCCTTAATCAGACGCGGAGCGATTTCGACGGAAATCTCGCTTCCTCCGCGAAACAAGGCGGCCGTGACCTTGCGGTCCTTGATTTCCTGAATCTGGGTGTTGATGGCGTCGACGGTCGTCAGTCGCTTGCCGTCGAGCTTGATCAGCACGTCGTTTTTCTGAATCCCCGCTTTGGCGGCCGGGCTGTCGTCCACGACCTCCGTGACGACCAGGCCCTCGCCTGCCGCCAGTCGTAACTGGCTCCGCAGTGTGTCGTCGGCTTCCGATAACGTCACGCCAATGCGGTAGCGCTGCTCGGCCTGTCCCGCCAGTTCGACGGTCCCCTCCAGCGCGACCAAAGGATAAGGGAAGTCGGCGGTGAATCGTACTACATCGTTCACATCCCAACTATAAACCGGGGTATTAGGAACAGCTATCGTCACCGATCCTGGCTTTCCCTTCCGCAGGAGGTGAAACGTCACCGGCTTTCCCTGCTGGCTGGCAACCAGTTCATGAAACTGCTTTGCATTGGCAATTGCCTGTTCGCCCGCTTTGAGCACCAGATCGTACTGCTGCAGGCCTGCCTTGGCCGCTTCGCTCTCTTTGTTGACCTTCGTCACGACGACCCCCATGCCTTCCGCGATGCCGAGCTGTGTTCGCAGAGCGGCATCGACGTCTGCCACTTCGACTCCCAACACGTTTCCATACGTGTCTGCCGCAAGGCTGAAGGTCGCTTCGTGGACCGGCTCGGCAATCGCTGCACTCAGGAAGCGGACAGCGGCGGTCGGCTGCTTCGACTGTGGCGCCGGAGCCGGATTGTGCGCCGGCTCCTCGCCGCAGAACGCGCTTCCGGAAACAGCGGCCAGACAGGCACAGCATGCCAGAACACGAATGGAATTCCGATATGTCATGGGACGTGCTCCTCTCAATTGATGACGACGGGGACAGGATTGACGTGAAACTGCTCGACGGGGACGACGACCTGCTGGCCGTCGGGAAGCCGGGCAAAAACATAACGGCGTTCGAGCGACACTTTGTAACCGCGACGCTCCCACTGTTGCCGAACGTAGTCGGGGATTTCAGCACCGTGGCGGGCTACGTCCGCTCCGGCCGTGACCGCCGGCACAACCGGAATGCGAATGGGCGTTTGCGCACCAAATCGGCCCCCCGCCTGCATGTCGAGCGCCGCCAGAACCGGCTCCCCCGCACCGGCTGCGGCGCGATGGTCGTTCCCGGAAACGGCGTCCGTCGATTTGGGCGACCCGCTCCCTGCCACCGGCTGGACGGCGGGATCGTGCACTGCACCGTCCGGCTGACGGAGAACAAATCCCAGAACGAACGCGACCAGCACCACGACGGCCGTCAGCGCGGCGCGCACTCGCGCCTGCCGCGCGTTTCCGCGTCCCGGCATCACGGTCGCCGTGGCCTGCACCGCGCGGCCCGGTCTCTCGTGCGCCCGATCGCCACCCGGAAACTGCCCAAGCGCCTGCGACCAGGTTTGCGCTTCGAGAAAGGCCAGACCGCACTGTCGCCAGCGCAGCGGGTCCTCTTCCAGCCAGGCCAGCACGCGCCCCCGTGCCGTCTCGTCCAGCTCGCCGCAAACCAGGGCGTCCAAAAGGCCCGGCAGCTCTTTTGAAATCGTGCGTTCGTCGTTCATTGTTCCTCCCCCTCAATTCCCGACGCCAGCAGCTCGTGCCGCAATCGGGCCCGCGCCCGCGACAGCCGCGCGTCAACCGCCTTTTCCGTGATTCCCAGCCGCTCGGCGATTTGCCGATAGCTCCACCGTTCGCCGTACTTGAGCATCAATACCTCGACATCCGCCCCATCCAGCCGCGCCAGCGCCTGGCGCGTCTGGTCGTGCCTCTCGCGGGCGACGAGCCAGCGGAGAACGTCGCCAGCGTACCCGTTTCTCGCGTGCGCCTGCATTTCAGTGAAACTTCGCAGTGCCCGCCGTTCGCGCCCGAGCTTGCGCCGATAACGCGCCGACTGGATGACCGCCAGCCGGTGCAGCCAGGGCGCGGCCCTGGCGGGATCGGCCAGCGGCGCCGCCTGCTCGATTGCCGCCAGCGCCACTCTCTGAAACACTTCATCCACCGCCTGTACCTCGCCGGTGCGGGCCAGAATGACCTTCCGCAGCCACTCTTCATGCGCAGCCAGAAGCAGCCCCCAATCCGCGCCGGAAGGGGGAATCGCATCCGCTGGCACTGGCGGCAGTGCTGACATACCGCCAAGAATAGTTCCCGCAGCGGCAAAAATCCTTCGGGATTTTCGCAGGACGGGCTTCCCTCTTCGTGGGATGGGCTTCCGAGCCCGTCCATGTGCTTCCCGCACCGATCGGTACTACGAACGACCAGCGTGCTCCCGCTTCGGCGGCTCGCACCGCACGTTCAGGATTTCGTCGAGACGCGTCACCCGCAGAACCTCGCGGATCTCCGCCGAGGGGTGGTAGAGGTGCACGCGCGTCCCCGATCTCTGCAGGCACGCCAGCATGCCGAGGATCCAGCTCGAGACGATCGGCAGCTCGTCCAGATCGACGACCAGCTCGTGGCAGCCGGGCTCGTCGGCCAGTTGCTCCAGCCTCTTCCGGCAATCATCGACGTGTTCAGGACACAGGGCAACCGTTGCGGTAAAGCCGACGATCGTGCGTCGGCTGGTCTTGAAGACGTACAGATAGTCGCACACGGATGTTCGCATTGGGCTGGCCCCCTTTCTGCGAATGCGTTCACCTTGAGCATACCCTCTGCCTGCGCCGAGGGAAGCCCCGGGAACAGGCTTTCGCAGAAAAGGGGCATAATCGGCGAGAATCAATTTCAGCGCGAATTCTCGGCAGATGAAAAAAGCGGTTGGCGGTTCCAGAGACATGCCTCAGGGACCGACGGGCTGAGAAGCCGGTACAGCGGCCGCCGCCTCGCTTCCCCCGGCGACGCACGTCGCCACGACGAGGTCGCCCGTGACATTGAGGACGGTGCGGCACATGTCGAGAAGGCGGTCGATCCCCATGACAATGGCGATCCCTTCCCCTGGAATCTTCAGCGACGTCATCAGGACGACGATCAGCGGGAGCGAACCGCCGGGAACGCCCGCCGTCCCCACCCCGGCCAGAATCGACATGAGCACCACCTGAATCTGCTGGACCACGGTCAGCTCAACGCCGAACACCTGGGCCATGAAGAGCACGACCACCCCCTCGAACAGCGCCGTGCCGTTCTGGTTGCCGGTGGCCCCGACGGTCAGCACGAAGCGGGAGATTTCCTTGGGAAGCCGGAGGTCGACCTCGGCCACCTTGATCGCCGTGGGAAGCGTGGCGTTCGAGGACGACGTCCCGAACGCCACCAGCATCGCCTCGCGCGCGCCGCGGAAGAACTGGCGCGGGGTCATGCGGCTGAAGACGCTGAGCACGACGGGATAGGTCACTACCAGGTGCAGCCCCAGCCCGGCCACGACGGTCAGCACGAACCAGAAAAGCGTTTTGAGAATGTCGAAACCGAGTAGGGCGGTGATCGAAAACACGAGGCACCCGGCCCCGAACGGCGCCAGGCGCATCGCCCAACTGATGACGACCATCGCAATCGCGTTCCAGCCTTCGAGCCACGCGACGAGCGCGGCACAGCGATCGGGGACGGTGGTGATCGCCGCCCCCAGGATGAGCGAGAAAACCATCACGGCCAGCATGCCGTTCCCTTTGGAACTGCCGTCGATGGCGCCGACCATTTCCTGCAGGGGGTTTTCGGGGAGCAGGTCCACCACCAGATCGCGAAGCGGTTTGGCTTTTTTCGCGTCCGCGACGCTGGCGGAAGCTCCGCCGGAATAGCGGCCGACGAGCGCGTCCCGCTTATCGGCGGCGAGCTTGTCGCCGGGCCGGATCACGTTCACCAGCGTAATCCCGAGCACGACCGCGGTGCTCGAGAGGATGGCCGTGAAGAGAAGCGTCTTGAGCCCCAGTCTCCCCAGCCGCCGGACATCGCCGATTTCGACGACCGCCAGCGCCAGGGCCGAAAAGACCAGCGGCAGCACCACCATGAACATCAGCCGCAGAAAAATCTTCCCCGCTGGCTTCGTCACATTCTCGACGAACGATTCCAGGCGATCGTCGATGCCGTCGGCGTTCATATCGACGGCGTTTTTGCCGTCTTCGACAACCGGCGCCCGGCCCATCCCGTTGGCCGCCAGCCCGAGGACGATGCCGACCAGAAGTCCGATGACGATCTTGGTGTGCAGCGGAATACGGCGAACCGGCTGGACCTCGCTGAAATCGGGAACGTCCCCGGGTTTCAACAGGGGTTTGTGTTCGGGCGTCGGCGTCTGATCTGACAAGGGCTCGTTTCCTGCCGCGCAAGGTTATGCGCGAACCTGCCGATTAGACGACAGGCGGAGCAGGAAATGCAAGTCTCCAAGGGCGTGCCAGTGACGCCGGGGGGTTTCCAATCTGCCCGCGCCTTCGGGGCGATTACGGCCGTCGTGATCGACCGACAGCGCGCTCTCGTACCCCGACAGGCTGCGCGCGTTCTTCATTCAATTCTGGAATTCTTCCCGGGATGCCGGCGCCGCCGCTTCTGCAGTCCGGCGATCCGATCCATCCCTTCCGGGCTGCGGGGCCCGTTTCTGCCGCCGAAATGCGCCCGGTGCCGAGCCGCACCACTGCGAGAACGCGCGGCTGAACGAGGCTTCGGTGGCGTAACCGACCCGGGCGCAGATTTCCCTGATGCCCTGCTCGCTCTCCTTCAAGAGCTGGCAGGCCAGTCGCATTCGCACGTCGCGCAAATAGTCGAACGGCGGGCAGCCGAAGACTTCCACGAATCGCGCCGCGAATTTGGAGCGCGAGAGTCCAGCGAGGTCGGCAAGCTCACGGACGCTCCATTCCTGATTGGGGCGGGAATGAATCGCAGCCAGAGCCAGTCCCATCCCCGGGACATTCAGCGCCGGGATGAGGCGATCGGAGCCGGGGAGGGTGAGGGGTGTGCCCCGCAGCGCGTAGCCGAACAGGGCGTGGAGCACCCGGTCGGCCAGCGCCTCGGCCCCCGGCCGGCGGCTCTCCAATTCGTCCAGCAGGATGCGGACCAGCGGACCGACCCCGGGGGCGTCGGGCCCGTCCGCGCAGGCCAGCAGCAGCGGCGGGAGCAGCGAAAAGGCCTGCCGGGTATAGTCGTCGGTGACGCCGAGGCTCCCCCACGACAGCCGGGTCACAGCCCCTCCGCCCCCCAGATAAACCGAGTCGCGCGACGCCATCGCGCCATTGTCGAGCAAATGATCGCCATCCGCCAGACGACTGCCGGGCCGATCGCAAATCGCGAAACCACTTGCACGGGTGAAGACCGCGAAATCATTCCGGCGCAGAGTCATGTCCGCGGCCATGCCGGGCACCCGCAGCAGACAGACCCCCTCCGTGACGACCGCGAAGCCGGGCCCCGCGTTGCTGAACTCCAATCCCCAGGGGGACGACAACCGCCAAGGCTGGACGTGCCGACATTCAAGCCGGCACGGCTTGAGAAACGCGCTCAGTACGTCGGCCGCGGCGGACAAACTCGGCATAGGAAGAAAAAACGGGGCAGGCCGCGTCGGTTATTGTTCCAGGAGGCGTATCGATCGAAGTCTCCGCCGGCACCGCGGCGGTAATGATCCAACACCTTCGTCCGAAGAATGATTCGCCAAAAACCATTACGAATCTCCAATCATCGCGTATTTCTTGCGGATTGATCAAAGTTGGCCGATCATTGCCCGATGCCCCCGCCGGGGCCGGCTAACGCATTGGCTCGCCAGCACTTCCGCACAGAACCTGATTCAGTCCAGCCGTTGACCGGGAACGTGGCGCAAAGTCAAGCTGTCTGGGCGCAAATGGCCGGCGGCGCTTGCGACATGCGGATTTGACTCGTTCCCAAGCTCGGCCTCGGAACGAGGAAATTCACACTCCGAACACTAACCCGAAGCGCTGGCGAGGGCGTCACAACGCACTCCCACGCTTGCGCTTCGGGTTGGTGTCGTCACAGTCCGCCCGGAATTCCCGGCAGTGTGAATCATCCGGCTCAACGGACGCTATCCCCCTCCCCCGGTGCGGCAGGCGCGGCGGCGGGCTTCAGCCTGATGAGCCACAGCGCCGCCGGGTCGCCCAGAAGATATTCGCGGTCTCCCACTTTCTCGAAAAAGACGCCCGGCTGGAATGACTGCTGGGGGTCCGCGTCCCGCAGGCCGGGA